>JANYFF010000036.1 GCA_025362825.1 Polaromonas sp.
GTCACCGTCATGGTCAGCTCGCTGCGGCGTATGTGGTCGATATTGAAATTCGCGTCGAACAGGCGGATGAAAGGCCCGATGGCACAGGACGCGTTGTTGTCTTTCGCTTTGCCCAGCAACAGGGCGCTGCGACCTTCAAAGTCACGCAGGTTCACGTCGTTGCCCAGGGCGGCGCCCTGCACTTCGCCGCGTGAATTGACGGCCAGCACGATTTCAGGCTCCGGGTTGTTCCAGTGGCTGTGCGGGTGCAGGCCGACTTCGGCACCCGTGCCCACCGCGCTCATGGGCTGGCTCTTGGTGAAGATTTCTGCATCCGGCCCGATGCCGACTTCAAGGTATTGCGACCACACGCCCTGCCCGATCAGCACATCCTTGAGCCGCGCGGCTTCTGGTGAACCGGGCTTGACGGCGCTGAGGTTGTCGCCCATCACGGCGACCACGGCGGCACGTACCGATTCGGCCTTGCTGGCGTCGCCACCGGCCTGCTCCTCAATCACGCGTTCCAGCATCGAGGCCACAAAGGTCACGCCGGCGGCCTTGATGGCCTGAAGATCGCAGGGCGCCAGCAGCCAGGGCAGCGACGACAGGTGTTGGTTGGGCGCTGAATTAGCCAGCACGGCAGCCGTGTCTGCCAGGCGCGGCAGCGATGGCGCAGCCGCGCGCACGGCTTGCGCCACATCGGGTAGCTCCAGCAACTGGCTTGCAGTGGCCGCAAGGCTGGAAAGGTCAAGCACATCGGTGGCGTCGATCAGGGCCAGCACTGGTCCCATTCCCTCTACCCAGACACGGCCCACCAGCAGCGCATCGGGCGCATCAAGCGGGAGGAAAGAAGAAAGCGTGAGATGTTTGTCCATGCGTTACCTGAATGTTGCCAGCACTTATGTGTAAGTTGTCAATTTTCGCTCAAGCGCAACTGGTCCGATTCAGATGCTTTCAGTACGCCGAATGTGCGTCGCGCCGAAAGCCCCAAAAACACCAACTGTTCAACACACCAATAGACAGATGTGCAACGGGTATCACGTTAAAAAGGAAAACCGTCCGGGCGACGAATCGCGGCGGACGGTGAGCTTGATGAGATCGCTTTCAGTGCACGAAAAGCGCGATGAGAATGATGATCGGAATGGGTACACCCAGAAAAAGCAGCAGTAGTGAACGCATGGTGGTCTCCTGTTGAATAAACCGAACGAAAAATAAATTGAAAAATCAGGCCGTCAGATGTCGCGCTGGCGGCCGCCAAGGGTTGCTGCAAAGCTTGCGACAAAGGCGCCGATGAGCAACGAAACAAATAGCCACAGCGCAGCATAGGACGAAGCCTTTCGCGCTTTTTCAGCTGCATCTTTAGCAGCAGTCTGTGCCTCATTCAATTTGGCTTGTGCTCGGGCATAGGTATCCGTCACACGCTTTTCTGCATCCTGCTGGCTGAGGCCTGTGCGCTGGGCGACCAGCTGGCCAACGTAACGCACGTCCTCGGGTGGCAAAGCACCTGAAGCGATACCCTGCGCAAAAATACGGCCTACTTCGACGCCTGACTGGACTGTGTTACTTGCATCAGAGCCACCTGCCGTGCTCGTTGCGAGTGGCGCTACCGCAGTGGCGGTACCACCAGCAGCAGAGCTAGCATCCTTGCGGAAAAGTGAATCCACAAAGTAACCGTTGCCATCCATGCTGCTGGACCCGGCGGCACCGGCTTTACCCGCCACAGCTGCAGCACCCCCGACAACCGCGGTTGCTGTAGTCGCTGCACCGCCTGCAACGGTTGCGCCAGCCCGCACGCCGCCACTGACGATGGCTGCAATGCTGGACGTCAAAAACGCTGCCGTCACCAGAGTGGCAACTGTCCATGCCAAAAAGCCGTGTGCGGTGTCGCGGAAATAAACCTCGTCGGTGTGCACCGATACCCATTTGGTACGCAGCCGGCCCGCCAGGTAACCGCCCATGCCGGATGCGGCAAGCTGGGTAAGGGTGATCCAGATGATGGTCGAGATGCCAAAGGTTTCTGCGCTGAAGCCGCGCTGCGCCCAAGGCGAAACGGAAGACAGGCCCAGGCCGGTACCCAGAATCAGCAGGATCAGCGAGAGGGCCGCAGCTGCGGCCGCGCCTGCAAAAATAGCCCCCCATGAAACAGCACTGCCAGCGCTCAATGGCCCCGGCAGATAAGCATCAGATGCGGTGTAGCCGTAATCGGTATCGCCAATAACCGATGGATTGGAGAGCGTCATGAATGTGAATCCTTGTAGTTGGCTGTCAGGAAATTGGACGTGTAAATAATCTGATGAGTCCTTAAAAAATTCCGTCAGCCGCTCAAGCGCAACGACGTAGGAATACTGCCAGCGATAGTGAACGTATGTAACGCTTCGCCTTGGCGAATAAACCTGACAGACAAAAAATACCGCATCAACCAAAGTGCAATTTGGCTCTACCCTGCATCTAAAAAACGACACTCCAAGGCTTCGAAGGACAACAACATGGCCCATGACCAGGACCGGCGCGGCTTTCTCCGCAAATCGATTGCTATCGTGCCGGTGGCGGCACTTACCAGCATCACTGGGCGCAGCCAGGAGGTGCCCTTGGCTTCTGCCAAAGTTGCTGCACTCGGCCCCCCTTCCAGCGCGGAGCGCGGTCCATACAACCCGGTCTTTTTCAATGGCGCTGAATGGTCCTTCATACAGGCAGCAGTAGGCCGCTTGATACCGGCGGATGCCACAGGGCCCGGCGGGCTTGAAGCAGGCGTTCCCGAGTTCATCGACAGACAAATGGAAGGTGCTTTCGGGCACGCGGCAACCTGGTACACACAGGGGCCGTTTGTCGATTCACCGCCCGAGTTCGGCTACCAGGGTAAGCTGCCACCGCGCGATGTATATCGCGCCGGGATTGCGGCAGCCGACGCCCATGCAAAGTCATTGGAGGGGGGCAAGACCTTTGCCCAGCTGGATGCCGCACACCAGGACGAGATGCTCAAGGGCCTTGAATCTGGCGACATCAAATTCGACAGCGTGTCGTCTAAAACCTTCTTTGGCTTCTTGCTGCAAAACACAAAGGAAGGCTACCTCAGCGACCCGATGCACGGCGGCAATAAGGACGCCGGCGCCTGGAAGATGATCGGCTTTCCCGGTGCACGTGCCGACTTCACCGACTGGGTCGGCAGGCCTGGCGTGCAATACCCGCTGCCCCCCGTCAGTATCAACGGACCGCAAGGTTAAGAACGCACATGGCTGCAATCAAGAAACCTTCCGTTGACGCGGTGCTGGTCGGCTTTGGCTGGACAGGCGCCATCATGGGCATGGAACTCACCGCCGCAGGCCTCAAGGTGCTGGCGCTGGAGCGCGGTGAAAACCGCGACACCAATCCCGACTTTGCCTACCCGCGCATCACAGACGAGCTGTCGTATGGCGTGCGCGGCAAGCTGTTCCAGAACCTTGCCAAAGAGACGGTCACGATACGCCACACCACCGCCGATGTGGCCGTGCCTTACCGCCAGCTAGGATCGTTCCTGCCCGGCGACGGTGTGGGCGGTGCAGGCGTGCACTGGAACGGCCAGCAATGGCGCGCCTTGCCCGACGACCTGCGCATCAAGAGCCGCGTGATGGAGCGTTACGGTAAAAAGTTTATTCCCGAAGGCATGCAGATACAGGACTGGGGCGTTAACTACGACGAGCTGGAGCCCCACTTCAACCACTTCGAAAAAGTCTGCGGCGTGTCGGGCAAGGCGGGCAACCTGCGTGGCCAGGTACAGGCCGGCGGCAACCCATTTGAGGGTGCGCGTTCCGAGGAATACCCGCTGCCGCCCCTGACCTCCACAAACAGCGCCCTGCTGTTTGACAAGGCCACGCGCGGCCTGGGCTACCACCCGTTTCCGCAGGCAGCTGCCAACGCATCGCGCGCTTACACCAATCCGCATGGCGCACAGCTCGGCCCCTGCAACTTCTGTGGTTTTTGCGAACGCTTCGGCTGCTACATGTACGCCAAGGCGTCACCGCAAACTACTCTGTTGCCAACACTGATGTCTCGTTCCAACTTCGAGCTCCGCACCCGTTCGCATGTGCTGCGCGTCAACATGTCGGCCGACGGCAAACGCGCCACCGGCGTCACCTACATCGATGCGCAGGGCAATGAGGTTGAGCAGCCCGCCGACCTAGTCGTGCTGTGTGCCTACCAGTTCCACAACGTGCGGCTGTTGATGCTGTCCAAAATCGGCAAGCAGTACGACCCGGCCACTGGCCAGGGCGTGGTGGGGCGCAACTATGCCTACCAGATGACAGGCGGCGTCTCAATGTTCTTCAACTCTGACCAGCCGATGAACCCGTTTGCCGGCGCTGGCGCGGGCGGCTCCGTGATTGACGATTTTGACGGCGACAACTTTGACCACGGCCCGCTCGGTTTTGTGGGCGGCGCGTCGATAGCCTGCACGGTCACCGGCGGCAGGCCCATTCAGCAGATGATCCTACCGCCCGGTACGCCTGCTTGGGGCGCCGGCTGGAAGAAAGCCATCAAGGACAACTACCGTTACGCCATCAGCATTGGCAGTCAGGGTTCGGTCATGTCCTACCGCGACAACTACCTGGACCTGGACCCGACCTACAAAGACCAGCACGGCCAGCCGCTGCTGCGCATGACGTTCGACTGGAAGGCCAACGACATCAACATGACACAGTTCATCAAGGGCAAGATGGAAGGCATTGCCCAAGCCATGGGGCCACGGCAAATGGCATCGGGTTTTAAAAAGATGGGTGACCACTACGACACCCGCGCCTACCAGTCCACCCACAACACCGGCGGCGCACCCATGGGCACCGACCCGTCGACCAGTGCCGTCAACCGCTACCTGCAAACCTGGGATGTACCGAACGTATTTGTGATGGGTGCCAGCGCTTTTCCGCAGAACTTCGGCTACAACCCGACCGGCATCGTTGGGGCGCTGGCGTACTGGTCTGCCAAACACATACGCGAGCGTTACCTCAAAAGCCCGGGCGCACTGGCATGAAGGACAAAATCATGACCACCACCGCCAACGCCACACGCCACTGGAAAAAATTCGCAACAGCCCTTGCCGGCGCCGTTCTGCTGGGGATGGTCACCCTGCCGCTCATGGGAACAGCGCAAAACACTGCTGTGCCGGCGTCTTCACCTGCCGCCATCAGCGGTGCATCGAGTGCGGGACCTGGCCCGGCACCAACACCGCCGCCCTCGGACGCCGTTGTTGCCCGCGGTGAATACCTCGCCCGCGCAGGCGACTGCATCAGCTGCCACAGCCGGCCGGGCGGTGCACCCTTTGCCGGCGGCTTGGCGATGAACACGCCTTTCGGCGCCATCATCTCGACCAACATCACACCCGACTACGAGCAGGGCATAGGCCAGTACACGCAGGCTGACTTCGCCCGCGCGCTGCGTCAAGGCAAAGCCCGCGACGGCCACCACCTGTACCCGGCCATGCCGTATACAAATTTTGCCAAATTGACGGATGACGACCTGTCAGCGCTGTACACGTATTTCATGAAGGGTGTGCAGCCGGCTAAACAGGACAACGCCAAAACCAGCCTGTCCTGGCCTTTCAGCATGCGTTGGCTGATGGCTGGATGGAATGCGCTTTACCTGCATCAGGAAAGCTACGCCGCCGAGCCCGCGCAAACCGCAGAATGGAACCGCGGCGCCTACCTGGTGCAGGGCCTCGGCCACTGCGGCGCCTGCCACACACCACGCAGCATAACGGGTGCAGAAAGAGCGCCTACACAACGCGACGGAGACCGCTTTCTGGCAGGCACCATCATCGACGGCTGGTATGCGCAGCCGCTGCGCAATACCACCGAAGCCAGCGGTACCGGGCTGCTGGGTTGGTCGGGCAAGGACATCGTCGACTACCTGAAAACTGGCCGCAACAAGCACACAGCAGCCTTTGGTGCCATGACCGAAGTGGTCGCCAACAGCACGCAATATTTGTCGCGCCAGGACCTTGCGGCCATCGCTACCTACCTGAAGTCGCTGGGCGACAATCCCGGCGCAGTAGCCGCCGCAGCGCCCCCGGTATCCAGCGAAGCGGCCACGCTGGTACTGCAGCAAGGCAGCGTCAACCAGCGCGGGGCCATGATCTACCTGAACAACTGCAACGCCTGCCACCGCTCCGACGGCCAGGGCGCGCCGCGCACCTTTCCGACGCTGGCACGTAACAGCGCAGTCTCTGCCACCGACCCGACCTCGCTAATTCGCATCGTTCTGCAGGGCTCGGCCATGGCGCAAACGCAGGAGGCGCCGTCCCAGCTGGCGATGCCCGGCTTCGGCTGGCGGCTGACCGACGAGAACGTGGCCGACGTGGTGAGCTTTGTCCGCAGCAGCTGGGGAAATCAGGCAGCATCCATCTCGCCCGGCGACGTCGGCAAGGTACGGAATGCGCTTGTGAAGTCGGCAAAAGCCGGCGTCAACCCGTGAAGCCTCAAGCGCCACCATACAAGTCACTACGAATGCTATAAATTAAATAGCAACAGACGCCGTATATACGAGGGCTGCAGCCCTAAAACACTCAAAAATTCGGTTTTTCTGACAAACTCGGCCGTCCAGGCGCTACCGAATCAGGCTTGCAGCAATTAAAGCAAGCCGAGATCCTGTGGCTTGATGCCCGCGAATACCTGGCTCGTCTGGGCACTGCTCAAACCGTATTGGCGAGCCAGCAACCCGCCAAGCACTGACCGGTAGTCATTCAAAACCTGAAAATCCCGGTTCTGGAACAGCGCCGCCTGGTCCACCTTCACCTGCTCGCCCGCCACGCGACCACCACGCAGGCCGCCCCCGAGTACCCAGTACGCTGTGCCGTGCCCGTGGTCGGTGCCGCGGTTGCCGTTCTGGCGAAAAGTACGGCCAAACTCGCTGACGACCACCACAGTCGTGTCTTTCCATACAGGCCCCATCTCACTGGCGTAGGCTGCCAGCCCGCGGCCCAGCTCGTCGAAACGGCCTGCAAGGTAGCCAGTGCCAGCGCCCTGGTTCACATGGGTGTCCCAGCCACCCACATCCACGAAACCAATGCTGTAGCGCTCCCGCATCAGGCGGGCGATGCGCCGGGATTCCAGCTCGAAGCCTTTGGACGAAATGGCGCTGCGGCTGGCGGCCTCCATCTCGACCGACATCTCACGCATCACCTCGTCGCGCACTGTGAAGCCCTCACTGACAGCCGATGCCAGTGTGGTGTTCTGGTACATCGCCGCAATGATGCTGCTTTGCCGCACGTCCAGTGAGGGCTTCGCTATCGAGCGCAGCGCGGTGTTGGGCACCCGCGCCGCGCCCTGGAAGACCAGCGGTAACTGGTCTGTGAACGCCATCGGCTCGGAGCCACGCAGGGTAGCGGCCAGCCGGTTCATGAATCCAGAACGGTAGTTTTTGCTCTGATCCAGCGGCTGGCCCAGCTCAATGCTGTCCTGCGTCTCAAAATGGCTGCGCGACGTGTCAGGGGTACCGGCGAACGGAATGAATGCCGCTTCACCCCGCTGGTACATCGGATAGATGCTTTCGCGTAAAGCGGGGTGAAGGCCCCAGTCGCCGGTCAGGGCAAGTGCCGAATTCACGTCCGGGGAAGATTTGGCAATCGCTATGTCGTGCCGCGACTCGTAATAAAAGCTGCTGGACACCGGCACCAGCAAACTGGCCGCGTCATATCCACCGCGCAGGAACACCAGCAAAAACCGCGGCTGACTGGCGCCTGCGGCAAACAAGCGGCCAGAACCAAACGTCATGGCGCTGAGCCCCAGGGCTTTGACAAGGTCACGTCTGTTCATGCAATTCTCCTTACCGGTTCATCATCTCGGGAGACGACAACAAAAAAGTGTTCCATTCCTGCGGCGATGCTGCTTGGTCCAGCGCCTTGCGGGTGGCCGGGCTCAAGGTTTTGACAATCGACTGGTAATAAAGCGCATTTGCCAGTTGCGGAAACGCCGCACGCTCAACCGGCTGCGGCCCGTCCGTCTTGAAGAGGCCTGCATTGCCTGTGCCGATTGCCTTGGCAATTTCAAAGCGTGTCGCCATCTGCCCTGGGCTGGCCCAGGCTGCATCATTGACCGGGTAACCATCAGGCGTCTGACGACCATACAAAGGCTCTCCCATGCGGTTCAGCCAGTTCAGGATAGGCCCCGCATTGAGGATGGGTTTGTCGTCATAAGCCATGCGCACCGCAGACATCACGTAGTGCATGGGATCCTTGAACTTTCGTCCACCGCCCTGCATGAACTCTGTTGAGGTCATCAGCGTTTTAAGCGTCGCAGCCATCTCGCCATCCGTGCGTTGGAAGGTCTGGCTCATGCGCTCCACCAGCGCCGGCGACGGATCGTCCGAAAGCCAGTATTGCGACAGCTTGCGGCTGATAAATCTTGCGGTCGCCGGACTGCGCGCCAGACGATCAATGGCTTCGTCCACTTCAGGCAGCCCTTTGGAGCGAACCGCCTGGCCCAAAAACAGCTTGTCGCCGAAATCGTGCCGTGCAGGATTGAACTCAAACAACCCGTGCCGCACATAAAAAGCCTGCAGCGCTGGCTTGACGGCAGGGTTGGCGACCTGCATGTTGACGCCCACACCCGTCAGAATACGTGCCAGTTCCTGAACGTCGCGCTGGCTATAACCACCGTCCACACCCAGCGTGTGCAACTCCATCAGCTCACGCGCAAAATTTTCATTGATGCGGCCGGCTGCGTTCTGCTCGTTGTCGAGGTAGCGCAGCATCACCGGGTGGTAAACGACTGCCTTCAAAAGCTCGCTGAATTTGCCCAGCGCGCGCGGCCTGATGGCTACGTCTTCATAGTCTCCGAGCATCGGGCGAATGTTGCTTTTGTACTGATGCACGCTGAAATGGTTTAACCAGAACCAGGTCATCTGCTCCTGCACCTGGCTGGTTGAATACAGGTCACGCAGCACATGCCGCGTTGCTGCTTCACGGCCTAAGCGATTCATCTCGGCCTGGTAGCTTTGCTGCGCAGCCTTTTTTTCATCGTCATTCACCAAGGCGTTGGCGTCCTTGTTGCGTTGCTCTAGCTCCTGCACCAGCGCAACCATAGGCCGCTGGGTGATCGTCATGGCCTTGATCTGTGCGCCCACTGCATCAGGTAGGCTGGCACTTGTGGGGTAGAGCTGTGCATCGAGATAGGCAATGAAACTTTTTTTACCTTGCGCCTCGACAGACGACGTTGAGGCACCCCAAGTCAGGCGGTTCACCCATGGATAACTGTTGCCCACCACATCCCGGTTAGGGGGTTTCTGTAGCGCACCGTCAGCTGAAACATCTGCTGGAGTTGCAGCACATCCAGAAAAGGCAAATGTCGCAACAGCGAGACATGAAATTGCCCAATAGTGAACTGGGCGTATGGAGATGGTTTTCATGTGGAGGTAAAACATGGAGGAGGCCAACGGGTTCCGGTGAATTGCATTGAACCATACTGTCCTGTGAACACAACGCCGCGACAGGGCGTTTCGCCGACCTGAAAAAATATGGGGCCCTGTAACAACATGTCGCACCGACAATATCTGAGACACGTCTCCTACAACGCGGCGTGTCTAATGGTTCTATCTTCAAACGTCCACATTGCCTTTGCAGGACAGGCCCATGGCTTCCCAGGACACGCTCGCGAAATACAAAGCTAAACGCAATTTTTCCATTACGCCTGAGCCTGCAGAAGGGGGCAAACGTGCCGGCCATGCCTTGACGTTCGTTGTCCAGAAGCACTGGGCCAGCCGCCTGCATTACGACTTCCGGCTTGAACTCGATGGCACCATGAAGAGCTGGGCCGTGCCAAAGGGGCCGAGCTATGACCCCAGGGACAAGCGTATGGCGGTGCATGTCGAGGACCATCCTATTTCTTACGCCTCCTTTGAGGGAACTATTCCCGCCAAACAATATGGTGCCGGTAAGGTCATCATCTGGGACAGCGGTACCTGGACACCTGTAGGTGACGCGCACCAAGGCTATCGCGATGGCGACCTGAAGTTCGAGTTGCACGGCCACAAGCTGACCGGCAAATGGGTACTGGTCCGCATGAAGCCGAATTCAGACCGGCCGCCAGCGTGGCTGCTCATCAAGGAAAAAGACAGCCACGCCAGGCCGTCCTCGGAGTTCAGTGTGGTGGATCAACTGCCCGACAGTGTGGCTGGCGCAGGCAAAGCCGGCGGTAAAAAATCGCCAGCGGTTCAAGTAGCGACCCCACCTGCAAAAGTTCCCAGCGTCAAAGCAAACAGCAAGACGAAAAAACTCCCTGGAAAACCGCATGAGGCAGCGCTCAAGTCAGCGCTCCCGGCCAAACTTTCTCCACAACTTGCAACGCTTGTGGACGGCCTGCCTGCCAACCGTGAAGACTGGGTATACGAAATCAAGTTCGACGGTTACCGCTTGCTGACCCGTGTTGATGGTGCAGACATCAGGCTGCTAACCCGCAACGGCAACGACTGGACGGCCACGATGCCGGCCCTGCAGGCTGCAATTAAAAAATCACGGCTACCCCCCGGCTGGTACGACGGTGAAATCGTGGTGCTAAATGAACAAGGCGTACCGGACTTCGGAGCCCTGCAAAACGCGTTTGATTTAGCCAGCACCCAAGACATCGTTTACTACCTTTTTGATGCCCCGTATATCAATGGTTTTGACATGCGGGAGGTACCGCTGGAAGCAAGACGGGCCACTTTAGAGTCGGCCATGTCGAAAGCAGATCCGGACGTAATCAGGTTCAGCCAGGTGTTTGATGCTGCACCTGCCAACATGGTCACGTCTGCCTGCAAGCTGGGGCTGGAAGGGATCATTGCCAAGCGCCGCAATGCTTCATATCAATCGGCACGCTCAAACGACTGGATAAAACTTAAATGCAGCCAGCGCCAGGAGTTTGTAATCGGCGGCTGGACCGACCCCAAGGGAGGCCGGGCCGCATTCGGGTCACTGTTGCTGGGCGTTCACGACAAAGCCGGAAAGCTGGTCTATGCCGGAAATGTAGGCACCGGCTTCAACGAAAAGACACTTCAGGACATCCGATCCAGGCTCGACAGCATCGAAGCCGAAGCGAGTGCATTCGTAAGCACCACGGGCATCACGCGCAAGCCACACTGGGTAAAACCGGAGCTGGTTGCTGAAGTTACCTTTGGTGAATGGACCAGCGCCGGGCATATCCGGCATTCCGTGTTTCATGGTTTGCGCAGCGACAAGCCGGCAAGTTCCATCATCCGGGAAAAAGCTGCCAGTGTCTCAACAGCTGTAAAGACTTCTACAAGCGCCACAGCAAAGGAAAAGCCAGTTGCATCGAAGGAGCCATCCCATGCGCTGTCCTCAAGACTGCGCTTTACCCATCCCGAGCGGGTGATCGACAAAAGTACGGGCATCACAAAACTTGAACTCATGCGCTACTACGCGCTGGTCGGCGATCTCATGATGGTCCACCTTAAGGGACGCCCGGTGTCGCTGGTTCGCGCACCGGCCGGCATAGACGGTCAGCTTTTCTTCCAGAAACATGCCGAGACAGAAAAGCTGGAAGGCATCCGGCAGCTTGATCCCGCGCTTTATATCAGCCACCCGCCGCTGCTGGAAGTCACAAGCAATAACGGCTTGCTATCGGCTGCGCAATGGAATGTTGTCGAGATTCACACCATGAACACCGGCACAAAATCTTTGCTGCACCCCGACCGTATCGTCTTTGACCTTGACCCTGGCGAGGGGGTTGCATGGGAGAGCATCCAGCAGGCTGCCAGCGTCATGCAGCTCTTCCTGAAGGAGTTGGGGCTGACTTCCTTTCTTAAAACCAGTGGCGGCAAGGGGCTGCATGTGGTCGTGCCCCTGAAGACGGTGCACGACTGGGACACAGCCAAAGGTTTCTCCCGGGCTGTCGTCGAACACCTCTCTCGTACCCTGCCAAAAATGTTTGTGGCCAAAAGCGGGCCGAGCAACCGCGTTGGAAAGATCTTCGTCGACTACCTGCGCAACGGCCTGGGGGCAACGACAGTCTGTGCCTGGTCGGCCAGAGCCAGGCCGGGACTGGGTATATCGGTACCTGTTGACTGGAGCGAACTACCCTCGCTGCAAGACGGCGACCACTGGACGATTCGCAGCGTACACACACGTCTGGACAAGGGGAATGAATCGTGGAAAGGCTACGTCAGGGCTGCAAAAAATCTCACAGCAGCCATGAAATTACTGGGCTACAAAAGCCCTACCAGATGAACTATCAACCATGCTCAGCACATCCTTCCCTTGAACGTATCGATGCGGCGCAAGCTGGCGGCTTTGTTGCGCCCAACCTGTTTGTGACCGCGTGTGCTGACGCGATGATGGTGGCGACCCGCAGATCCATATCGACACGGAGCCGAAATACCCGGCAGGTCACAACCGACTAGATGCCCCGAAACACCGGGGTACGCTTTTCCACAAAACTGCGTGCAGCTTCGCGGTGATCTGCCGTTTTGCCTGCAGCGATCTGGTGCCGCGCTTCGCTGTCCAGCAGATCTGCGAGGCTGCCACTTTCCGCAGTATTGAAGTTGCGTTTCATCTGGCCATAGGCCACCGTAGGCCCCTGCGCGAGTCTGCGGGCGAGCGCCGCCGTGGCCTGCCCAAGCTCGGCATCTGGTACCACCTGGTTGACCAGGCCTAGCGCCAGCGCTTCCTGCGCACCCATCGACGGAGACAGGAAATAAAGCTCTCGCGCCTTGGCGCTACCTACTAGCTGCGACATGAAATAGCTGCCACCAAAATCACCCGACAATCCCACTTTGGCAAACGCGGTTGTAAAGGTTGCAGATGTAGCCGCAATGCGCAGGTCGCAAGCCAGCGCAAGCGACAGGCCGGCACCCGCAGCCGGACCGTTGACCATGGCGATGGTGGGTTTGGACAGGTCATGCAACAGGCGCGAAATGTCCATCTTGTCGCGGAGCACAGCCACCTCATCGCCACCAGCATCGCCAAAAGCACCCTCTGTCAGCGACTGCGCATCCGCCATGCGCTTAACGTCCCCACCCGCACAAAAGCCCCGACCAGCGCCTGTCAAAACCACCGCCCCCACAGAAGCATCGCCATCACAGCGGAGCAATGCTTCGCGCAGCCCGTCGAGCATTTCCCCGGAAAGCGCATTGAGACGATCAGGCCGGTTCAAGGTCAGCGTGACAACGCGGTCGTGATGTTCTTCCATGAAGTCCATAGATTCAATCTTTCAGAATGCTGAAGTTGGTGGAACCCTCAGACAGAGAGTTTTTATCAGGTATCGACATGCAGAATTATTTTATGGGTAGAACGAGGTTTCATCGGGGGATATTCCGGGATACACAGCCCTGCTGATTAACATGACACATACCGTTTCATCCGTATAGGGCATGTAATGTTCCGTTGAAGTTGCTGTTTTGCGTAGTCGCTGCGAATCCCCTGGACGTTGAATGTTTACCTTGCATACAGCAGGGCAACCATCCAAAGGATCCATCATGAAAAAGTCTTATGCCCTTGCTCTGCTTCTCTCCGTATGTGCTGTCAGCAGCTTCGCCCAGGACCCAGGTGCCGCAGGCGCCCGCCGCGTTGCCGAGCGCGATGCCGCGTACGCGAAGTCACATCCGGCAGTGATCCACCAAGTGGTACCGGTGGTACACCACGGCAAAAAACACCAAAGCCACACACGCACCCATCGTCACATCAACGCGCACAAACTGACGAAGTAATGCTCCGCTCCAATGTGTACGAGCACCGAATACCGGGGCCCGGTCAGCAATGCCGGAGCCCCGGGAAGCGGAGGTCATATCCGCCTTACCCATTACATAGGTCAGCCGTAAAGTTCGTCGAGCTGTTGCTGCGTCGCGCACCTGACACAATTGCCTCTCCCGCGCAACCCATACGCCATAGCTGACGAGGAAATTCAGAAATCCGAGACCAAGATGACTATTGCTCGGGCTCTGTGAAGGCTGGACCGTTCGCCTTGAGTCTGTGAAGGGTCGCACCGGCTTCAACACGCTCAGCCTGAACGAAAATGAAGACGACATCGGGCTGAGCCAGCATCGTTAGGGCAGGCACACGCTGAAGTGCAAGATAACAGCGGTCAGGCTAGGCCGGCGACGACGAAGATTTTGGTTGTGCCATTGCCGACGCTTGGCAATTGGGCTCGTTTACAACCCACGACAAGACAAGGCGTTGATACTCGCCAGTCCCATAACTTCTGTGAATAGAATTCGCAATAAAACTTATTGCTTGACGCGCCCAGGCTGCTGAAGAGATCGTACTAAAGGCGACCATTTTTCAATTTCAGATCGAAAAAATTGATTGAAGGTCTCAGGATCCAGGTCCTGGGTCTCCATATCTTCCGAAGCGAGCTGATCTTTGATAGCCAGGGTACGTAAGCCCCTGCGAAT
>JANYFF010000044.1 GCA_025362825.1 Polaromonas sp.
CCACCACCCTCGCCCGCCTTTGCACCGAGGCAGCCGGTGACGATGACACGGCCGTTGGCTGCCAGCGCTTCGCCAATAGTGTCCAGGCTTTCACGGACGGCATCGTCGATAAAACCGCAGGTGTTGACGATGACCAGGTCCGCACCTTCAAAGGTCTTGGAGGTCTGGTAGCCTTCGGCGCTCAGCTGCGTCAGAATCAATTCGGAATCGGTCAGCGCCTTGGGGCAACCCAGGCTGACAAAACCCACGCGTGGCGCGGCTTTGTGAATGACAGGTGATGGTGGGGAAATAACGTCGCTCATATATTGGATTGTCTCAGACATGGCGGGTTGCTGAGGGTATCCAGAAATTCAGCTGTTGGGATGCAGGGCAAGGCGCACGGAGCGCAGGACACCGGAATGCACTTGTGTGCATGAGGATTCCGAGCACCGCGCAACAAAGCCATGCGCCCGAAAGTTGGATTTATGGATGCCCTCAGCGTTTTAGCCCTAAAGCGGCCAGCATCTGCTCACTCTGCTTTTGCATCTGCTCCTGCATCTGCGTGAAAACACCTTTGGACTGCTCGACGTAGTTGCCCATCATGCCCTGCATCATGGGCGACTGTGCGTTCACAAACTGTGCCCACTTCTCGGGGCTCAGCCCTTTGGACTGCTCGGTCATCTTGACCTGCAGGTCCATGAAGCTCTGAACGTTTTTCTCAAGATAGGCGCCCATGAAGCTCTGCATGGCATTGCCGTAAAAACGAATGATGTTGGCGAGTACCGCCTCGGTAAACATCGGCGCACCGCCTGATTCTTCCTCAAGAATGATCTGCAGCAGAATGCTGCGCGTCAGGTCGTCATTGGTTTTGGCATCGCGCACGACAAAGTGTGCGCTGTCCATAACCAGTTGCCGTACATCAGTCAGCGTGATGTAGGTAGAGGTTTCGGTGTCGTACAGCCGCCGGTTCGGGTACTTTTTGATGACGCGGTTTGCAGGAGCATCTGCCGCAGGTGGTACAGCTGATGAAGCGTTGGCAGATTTTGATTTTTGCACTGTGATATTCCTCTAAATGACCGGCTCCTGCATGCACTGGGTTCAGCAGCTGGGGCGCAACACATTTTAGGAAGTGTGGGAGTTGTGATCCCCCTTGGTTTACCCTGTGAAAGCCGCGTTGCAGTCGCTACAACGGGAATCAGGAACCAATTCAAAGAAGATTGGTAGGCGCAATTGGACTCGAACTAATAATTCCCCCTCTGAACGACGTTTCAACATGGGGTTTAGACATCAGGGATTTAGGCGTTTCTCCAGTGGTAAATGCTTGACTGCTAAGATTTTTATCGCCGCCCTCTGAACAAAGTTTTATTTCCCTGGATATTTCCCTGGCATTGAATCAGAGAACTCGTATTGAAAGTGTCCACTTTCTATAAACGGTTCGGCGCCTGCTTGCGCTGTGGGCAAGAGATGGTTCTGTTTGATGGTATTGGACGTTGTGGCGCCCCTTAAACCAAAGGCACCACGGCAGCTCAGCTACGAAGTCGGGGCACATAACTTAAGCTTTTGCTATCCACAGTTGACTTATGTTGTTATGCAAACATTATTTGTATACTCCGACAACAACTATGGGGTTTTAGTTATGGAAGTAAAAGACCAATTACGCTTGCGGATGGAGGAGCTCAAGATGTCAGCGACGCAGCTTGCAAAGCGCGTTGATGTAGCACCTCAGACCGTTAGATTCTGGCTCAACGGCCGGAGTTATCCAGGCAAAACCAATTTGCATTCAGTTGAACAAGCTTTGAGCTTCAAATTAAATTTCAGCTCGACCGCGAACGTCTCTGGCACTGTTGAGCAGATGCTGCCGAAAACAGACATGGACACTTTCCTCTTGATTCAGCAAATGCCTGATCAACTTAAAGCTTCCTTCAAAAAGTTGGCTCAGGACATAGTGCGGTTGTCGAGCGAGGTATCAACTTTGAGTCGCGCCCCGCGTCAGAGGTAGGCTGGCGTAGATGACTGCTCGTTGCCCACACCACGAAGTCTAAGAGCGGCGTAACTTTTTGCCAAGTCTAGGGTGGCGCAACGGCTAGTCCAGCAGGAAACGACGTTTTCTAGAATATTTCCCCGGAATTTCCCTGGCGACCCTTCCTATATCGGAAGATCGTTGTTTTTAAAAGAAAATTTGGTAGGCGCAATTGGACTCGAACCAACGACCCCCACCATGTCAAGGTGGTGCTCTAACCAGCTGAGCTATGCGCCTAAAGTCGAGCCCAAAGTATAACAGCCTCTCGCATGCTCTTACGACACTCTCAAAGAAGAATGCAAATCAGCGCCTTCTTGCAGACCGAACACCCGACACACCTGCCACGATTTCCAGCACCTGTTTGAGCCTGCCGGATTGCGCGACTTCGACGGTGAACGTCATCCATGCCGTACCGCCGCGGTTGTCCTTGACCGACGTGGTCTGCACACCAATCACGTTCATTTTTTCCTTGGCAAAGACCTCTGAAATATCGCGCAGCAAGCCCTG
>JANYFF010000090.1 GCA_025362825.1 Polaromonas sp.
GTGCTGCTGGACACCATGGTATCGCCGCTCTGGAACGAGGATGGCCAACAGGGGGGCCTGCTCGGCGTGAGCCGCGACATCACCAACCGCAAGGAAGACGAGGACGCCATACGTCTTGCCAAAGAGACGGCGGAAGAAGCCACTAGGATGAAGTCCGACTTCCTGGCCAACATGAGTCACGAAATTCGCACGCCTATGAACGCCATCATTGGTCTGTCGCACCTGGCATTGAAAACGGACCTGACGCCGCGTCAGCACGACTACATAACCAAGGTGCAAAGCTCAGGCCAGCATCTGCTGGGCATCATCAACGACATTCTTGATTTCTCGAAGGTGGAAGCGGGCAAGCTCACCATCGAACATATCGACTTTGAGATGCACACGGTGCTCGATAACGTCGCCAACCTGATCACCGAAAAGTGCACCGCCAAAGGCCTGGAGCTGGTGTTTGACATCGCCTCCGACGTGCCGCAAATGCTGGTCGGCGACTCCCTGCGGCTGGGCCAGATCCTGATCAACTACGCCAACAATGCGGTCAAGTACACCAACAGCGGCGAGGTGGTCATAGCGGTGCGCGTCAGTGAACAAACGATAGACGAGGTGCTGTTGCATTTTTCGGTGCATGACAGCGGCATCGGTTTGACCGAAGAGCAGATATCAAGGCTGTTCCAGAGTTTTTCACAGGCTGACAGTTCGACCACCCGAAAATTTGGCGGCACCGGGTTAGGCTTGGCGATTTCCAAAAACCTCGCCGGTCTGATGGGCGGTGAAGTTGGAGTCAGCAGTATTTACGGTTCGGGCAGCACCTTCTGGTTTACCGTGCGGCTAGGCATCAGCAAGCTGCCAAAACGCGTGTTGTTGCCCAGCGCTGATCTGCGTGGTTGCCGTGCGCTGGTGGTGGACGACAACGAGCACGCACGCCTGGTCTTACGCGACATGCTTGAAAGCATGACCTTCAAGGTTGCAGACGTAGCCTCGGGCGCCGCCGCCATCAAGGCCGTATGCACAGCGAGCCTCACAGGGAAGCCATACCGCGTGGTCTATCTCGACTGGCGCATGCCCGTCATGGACGGTATGGAGGCAGCACGCAAGATCCGCGCGCTCGGCCTCACGCCGGAGCCGGTTCTCGTAATGGTCAGCGCCCACGGACGCGAAGAAATGGTCAAGGAAGCCCAATCCCTGGGCATAGGCAATGTGCTGGTCAAGCCGGTCAGCCCGTCCATGCTGTTTGACATCACCATGGACGCGCTGGGCGGACACCAGGGCGAGGTAAGACAAAGCGCCGCGACTGCGCCTGACGACCTGCGCCACCTCGCCCCCCTGCGCGGCGCACGCATCCTGCTGGCAGAAGACAACGACATCAACCAGCAGATCGCCTGTGAATTGCTGACAGGTGCTGGTTTCGTCGTCGAGGTGGCTGAGAACGGCATGGTCGCGCTTGAAATGGCGCAACGTCAGCCTTATGACCTCGTGCTGATGGACATGCAAATGCCCGTGATGGATGGCCTGGATGCCACCACGGCCATCCGCAGCCTTGCACAGTTGCACACGCTGCCGATTGTGGCCATGACAGCCAACGCCATGGCAGAAGACCGCCGCGATTGCCTGGCAGCTGGCATGAACGATTTTTTAACCAAGCCCATCGATCCAGACGAGCTGTGGCGCATGCTGCTCAAATGGATCCAGCCACAAAAAAACGTGCAGCCAGCGGCGGCCACGGTAGCTTCAACCACGCCAGCCGTGCCGGCAGGCGCTACCAGCAGCGGCGACCTGCCCGAAGGCATCGCTGGTCTGGACGTGCGTGTGGGCCTGGGCCACATGATGGGTAAAAAGCCGCTCTACCTCACCATGCTGCAAAAGTATGTGAAAGGGCAAAAGGCCTGCGTGCAAAACATTCACGACGCCCTCGGTGCCCAGGACAGGGCAACAGCACAGCGGGTGGCCCACACCCTCAGGGGCGTGTCTGGCACGATAGGCGCGACCGCCATAGCCGGCTACGCCGAAACCATTGAACAGGCGATTCGCGGGGATCACTCCCAGGCGGAGGTGGAACTGGCCATCAGCGCACTTGAAGGGCCACTGGCCGCGTTGATGCGTGACCTTGAAGCCTGGCTGCCGCCATTGCAGACTCAACAGACTCAACAGGCGCCGCCAGAACCTGAAAAGCCTGTTTTGTCGGAAGAAAACGTTAAAAAGTGATCGAAAAGCCTCGTAGCCTCGGTATTTCGGTCGTCTATAGCTATTATTTTAGTAGCACAAGCCCATCAATACCGCTTTAGCCGGCCGCCAGGCATGTGTCAGCATTCCAGCCATAAAGCCATTCCAGCGCATCGTAAAAGCGCGCCTGTTCGCGGCCTTTCCAGAGGTCGTTGCGGACCAGGCGCTCCACGCCCTTGGCATGGTAGATGCGGCCCATCTCGCGGGCCGACAGCACCACGCGGGCTGCACGCGCCACGCGTGAGCGCTGGTACAGCGCCAGGGCGCGCGTCCAGTCGCCGCCTTCCTGCCTGAGGGCGCGGCCCAGCGTCACGGCGTCCTCGCAGGCCATGCAGGCACCCTGCGCCAGGTACTGCACCATCGGGTGGGCTGCATCGCCCAGCAAGGCGGCGCGGCCGAAGACCCAGGTTTCAATCGGGTCGCGGTCGGCGGTGGACCAGCGTTTCCATTCCTTGGGGATGCGCAATATCGCCTGCAGCTGCTCGCAGGTCGCGGCAAAGTAGCGCCGCACCTCGGCGGCATCGCCATCCATCACGCCCCACTCTTCGGGTTTGTCGCTGTGAAAGGTGACGGCCAGGTTGTATTTGTCGCCGCCCTTGAGCGGGTAATGCACCAGGTGGCAGTTGGGCCCGACCCAGATGCAGGGCGCCGTGCGGCGCAAGGCTTCAGGAAAGTCGGCGGTGTCGATCACTGCGCGAAACACCACATGACCCGACACGCGGATGCTGTCGCCCACGTATTGCTGGCGCACGGCCGAGCGCACGCCGTCGCAGGCGATAACGGCCTGGCCGTGGTGCTGGCCGCCACTGGCGTCCAGCAGGGTCACGCCATCGGCTTGCTGCTCGGCACCGACGATGCGAGTAGAGGTCACAAACTCGATGGCCTGCGTCGTCGCCTGCACGCCTTCGAGCAATGCGCCGTGGATATCGGCGCGGTGAATCACGGCGTAGGGGTTACCAAAACGCGTTCTGAAGGCCTCTCCAAGCTCAATGCTTGCGACCGGCTGCGCATCCATCGCGTCAAACATCACCATCTCTTCGGTGTACACGGCCTTGCTGCGCAGGTGGACACCAACACCCAGCGCATCGCAGGCTGCAAAGGCGTTGGGGCTGAGCTGGATTCCGGCACCGATTTCACTGATCTTTGCGGCCTGCTCGATAACTTTGACGCGGTAGCCTTCGCGCACCAGCGCAAGCGCCGCGGCCAGGCCGCCTATGCCGCCACCCGCCACCAGCACCGGGCGGCTGTCTTTTTGAGGTGCTGTCATGTTGAACCTGAATCAATCAATATCGGTTCAGGCCAGGCCGAACAGCTTGCGGGCGTTGTCGCGGCCAATCTTTTGCCGGTCGTTTTCGCTGATCTCGCAGCGGTCAAACCAGCTGGCGGCATGCTCATGCTTTTCAAACGGGTAGTCCACTGAATACATGATGCGGTCGCTGCCGACTTCGAGCATGGTGGACAGCAGCGTCGGCGTGCGGAAGTTGCCGCTGGTGGTGATGTGCACATTGCTGCGCAGGTAATCGCCAATCTCTTTTTCGCAGGGCATACCGCGGCGCCCCTTGCGCAGGATGTGGTCGACGCGCCAGATGTTGACGGGAATGCCCTCACCAAAGTGGCCCAGAATCATCTGCAGTGCCGGATGCCGGTCAAACATGCCGCTGGACATCAGCCGTAGCGCGTGAATGCTGGTTTCCATGGCGAAGGCCCAGGTCGGGCCGGTCAGCCAGTGGGCACCGTCATAAATCGGCTCACGGCTGGCCAACGGGTCACGCGGGTGCATGTAAAACGGTTTGCCCAACGCAGCGGCGGCGGCCCAGAAATCATCAAACTGCGGCGCATCGTAATACACCACCGTGTTTTCGTCACCCACCTGCGAAAACCCGTTGACCAGAAAGCCATGAAAGCCCAGCTCATTGACACAGCGCTCCAGCTCGCGGGCAGCGGCCTCCGGGTCCTGCATGGGCAGCGCGGCAAAACCGCCAAAGCGCGTGGGGTGGCGTTTGATCTGCTCGGCCAGAATGTCGTTGGCGCGCATGGCAACTTCAATGGCGCGCTTCGCATCAGGAATGGCTTGCACCGCCGGCGAGTTGAGCGACAGGATTGAAAATTCCGTCCCCCACTGGTCCATCTGCTCCAGCCGCTGTTGTTCAAAATCAAGCAGGTTGCTTTTCAGGCCGGTCCACACCTCGGGGCGGGCATAGACCTGAGAATCACCGATGGTGAGGTCTATCGCAAAATGCTCTTCGAGCGCAATCTTGTTTTTCATGTGGGCTGTAAAAATTATTCAGGTTTGATGTTGAGTTTGTCGAGAACGCCCTGCCAGGTCTTGCGGTCTTCGTTGATGTACTGCGTCAGTTGCTCTGGCGTACCGGGACGCGGGTAGGTGCCCAGCTCGCGCGACTTGGCCACCACGTCGGGTAGCAGCAGCGCTTCGCCAATATCTTTATTGAGTTTGGCCAGCACGGCGGCGTCGACACCCTTTTTGGCGACTACGGCAAACCAGCCGTAGGCTACTGCGCCGGGCACGGTTTTGTTGGCCAGCGGAAACTGCTCAAGCCCTGGCTCGACGCGGTCACCCATTGATGCCAGCACACGCATCTTGCCGCCCTGCACATTGCCTGCCACAACGTTGTAGGTCTCCACCATCATCTTGGTCTGCCCGCCCAGCGTAGCCTGCATGGCCTGGGCGCCGCCGGGGTAATGCACCTCAAGGAATTGCGAACCCGATTGCAGCCCCAGCAACGCGGACGCCAGGTGTGGCGCGGTGCCGCGGCCGTTGTCAGCTACTTCAATGCCTTGGGGTTTGGCCTTCGCCGCTGCTACAAATTCAGCCAGCGTTTTGTAAGGCGAATCGGCCGGCACTGCCAGTACAAAGGGCGCCACGGCGGCCAGCGTGACCGGTACGAAGTCGCGATTGAAGTCATAGGTCACGCCTTTGATGGTGCTCGGCGCCACTGAAATAGCCGAGCCCTGCACAAAGCCGAAGGTGCTGCCATCAACGGGCGAATTCAGGATGGTATTCATGCCGATGACGCCGCTGCCGCCCGGCTTGTTGTCAACAATCACTGCCTGGCCCCACTTGTCGGTCAGCTTGATGCCGACAAAACGGATCAACACATCAGGCGCCGATCCCGCCGGGAAGGGCACCACAAAGCGCACCGCCTGCGCCGGCCATTTGGCTGCTGCCGTTTGCGCATGGGCGCCGGACGATGCCAGGGCGGCCAGAACAACTGCGAGGCTCAGGGTGGTGCGCCTGCTCAGGATGCATGGGAAGCTTGATGTCATGGAATTTGTCTCCGTGGTTTTTGAAATTTCAGTGAGGAAAAAAATGGATGCGGTCAAACATTTGCGCGGGTAACTTGCGGGTAACTATTACTTGATTAATCAAGCAATTTGCTGCCCACTATATATTTGAATAATCAAGCAAATATCCATGAAAACCCTGATTCCTGAGCATGACCTCAAAAAGGCCGTGCCCTTCCTGCTGGCACGCGCGGGGGCACGAATGGGCAATGCTTTTGCGAAGGCACTCAAACCCTTTGGCATCAGCCTAAGCGAATGGCGCGTGTGCGCGTCACTGCAGCACACGCCGGGGCAGGCCTTGTCTGAACTCGCTGCGCACATCGCCACAGACTTGTCTGCACTATCACGCATCGTCGACAGGCTGGTAGCGCTGGATCTGGTCGTGCGCCAAAGGTGTGACGCCGACGGCCGGGCCGTGCGCCTTGCATTGAGCGACACGGGCGAAGCGCTGACGCGCGAGATCATTCCACTGGCAAGACACTACGAAGAAGTCGCCCTCACCGGCTTCACCGCGGCAGAAGTCAAGACACTGCGGGCCATGCTGCTGCGCCTGTACCGCAATGCGACGCCGCTGGCTTGAGACGCTTGGGCAGCTCCAGATGGCAGCCTGATTCAATGCAGCCAAAACAGGGTTTCTACTTAGCTTCGAGATGATTTTATGGCGCGATAATTTATCGATAAACTTTGATTAACTTACTTTTATCGATAAAATGATTGCTCAATTCCTGAAAGCTGGCGATGCCCAGCCCCGCCTTGGCATCGCCTTGGCAAATCAGCTCGTGGATCTCACCGTGGCGGCTCCCAACCTGCCACGCGACATGCTGGCCTTGCTGGCACTGGGTGCGCCCGGACTCGAAGCCGCTCGCAAGGCAGCCAAAGCCGCCGGCGAATCTGCACGGCTGCCGCTTGACGCCGTGCAATGGCTGGCGCCTGTCATGCGGCCCGGCAAGATCATTTGCCTGGGCCTGAACTACGCCGCGCACGCTGCCGAAGGCGGCAATGCAGCGCCTGAATACCCGAGCTTCTTTATGCGCGGCGCCACGTCGCTCATCGCGCACGAGGACAAGCTGATCCGCCCTAGGGTTTCGGGTAATCTCGACTTTGAAGCAGAGCTGGCCGTCATCATCGGCACACGCTCGCGCCACCTGACAGAAGCCAGCGCACTGCAGGCCGTGGCCGGCTACTCATGCTTTAACGATGGCACCCTGCGCGACTACCAGCGTCGCACGGCGCAATGGACCATCGGCAAAAACTTTGACGGCACCGGTGCATTCGGTCCCTGGCTGGTCCCCGCTGACGAGTTGCCACCCGGCGCGATCGGGCTGAAGATCGAGTCGCGCCTGAACGGCCAGGTCATGCAGAGCGACAACACCGGCAACATGATGGTGCCGGTCGCCAAGACGCTGTGCCTGCTGACCGAAGTGCTGACGCTCGAACCTGGCGACGTGGTCATCATGGGCACACCGGCAGGCGTGGGCTATGCGCGCAAACCACCGGTGTGGATGAAAGCCGGTGAC
>JANYFF010000123.1 GCA_025362825.1 Polaromonas sp.
TCTACCGCCGTCTCCGCGGACATCGACAGCGGCACCAGCCTAGACGAAGCCCGCCGGAAACTGGCTGACAAACTAGCGGTCGACGCCACAAAACTTCTTGGCAATTACAACCTTGAGGCCGACGCAATGGTGAAGGGTACATTGCAAGGTTACGGCAAAAACCTGATAGCCGTCTTTCAGGATGTGGCCGCGGCAGTTGATGCCGGCAAAACAGCCAGCAAAGACCTCTCTCTAGAGATGAAAAATACCTTGTTGCCGACCGCTGTTGCTGGGTCTATTAAATATGTGTGGACACAGGTTGGCGCGAGTGACACTCCGTTCAGCAAGCTTGAAATCACTGGCATCAGCGCACCAGCAGGAAGCACACCTACCGCGCCTACGCTGGCAACCAACCCGGCAAGCACCGGCACAAACATTGGTTCGTCGACCTTCACAACCCAACTGGCCAGCACCAACGCCAGCCTGTTCACCGCTGGCGGCCTGGTGGCCCGCGCCATTGTGCAGCCGGATGCGGCCGGCAATGCGAGTTGCCCTAAGATCCGCATTGGTGGTGTGGAATCAGCCATGGCCGTGCGCGCACCTGCAGTGACCTCGGTGGCGTCGCGAGGTGATTTTTACGGCTCTACCAGGCTGGTCGACTTTCCCGTCTTGACTTGCGAAGCAGCTCTACCGGCTAGCACACGGTCGGCCAGCATCAACGGTCAACCACTTAAGGTGCTCACGGGCAACGCCTCAGTGAGCCGCGTCGTGGTGGTAGGCGACACCGGTTGCCGCGTCAAAGGACCGACTGCCTTTGTGCAGGCCGCCGACGGAACAACCAGCGGCGGTGACCGCCTGCAAGACTGCAGCAGCGAGGCTGCATGGCCCTATGCCAAGCTTTCCCGCGTCGCTGCAAGTTTCAACCCGGACCTGATTGTTCACAACGGCGATATGCATTACCGCGAGGGATTTCCTGAAGGTATCGAAAAGGCATTTGGAGGCGCCGCCAACGCTGCCAATGGTGGCACCCAACAAGACAATGCCGCCATCAAGGCCAAATTTGCAGCGGCGGGTATCAGTGACTCGGTCAGCTATGGCTGGCGTGCGTGGGAAGAAGACTTTTTCAAGGCTGCCGGCCCGTTGTTGGGTGCAGCCCCCTGGGCCATGACCCGAGGCAACCATGAGTTGTGCGACCGCGCTGCACAAGGGTGGTTTCGCTTCCTGGATACGCGTAATTTTCCGAAAACTGGCGTAACCTATGCGAAGACCGACGAGCCGGAATACGACGGTACGGACGGTGCGGCAGCAAACTTCAAATACGTGCGCGGTTCCAGCTTCAACGTAGCTAAAAACTGCAGTCAGTATGTTGATCCCGTCTGGGTGCTGCTTGGCGATCTTCAGCTCGTGTTGCTGGACGTCGGCATGATGAATGACGTTCCGGGCCTGAGCAGCAGCATGGGCAGCACCAATGGCGATCACATCCGCACCGCACGCCAGTTAACTGCATTGAGCAATCTGCCAGCATCCAGCGATCCGTCTAAAGTGACCTGGATCGTCGGCCACAAGCCGCTATTCGCCTACAACGGAAGCCGGCCCGTGGCCAGCGGTGTACCGCAGCAGCCTGAGGCGAGAACATGGCAATTCCAGAAAGCCATTTCTCCGGGCATTGAGAGCCTTGCCAACGGCAACGGGGTCTTACCGGCCAATACGCAAATGACCCACGCTGGACACATCCACGGCTTTCAGATGATCAGCCAGCCAGCGGCTACCAACATGCCCATCTCCGTGCTGATGGGCACATCGGGCGACAACCTCGAAGGGCTGATAGAAGCGAACAGCGGCGCAGCGCTGGCGCCTACAGGATTTGGCAACAACATCACTGGCGGGCGCTGGCCCTGGTTTGACCAGACCATCAACTCAGTCACCATTAACGCTGTTTCCTGGTACACCTCATTGGCAAAGAATCCGCAGAACTTCAGCTCCAGTCCCATCAGCAACGCCGGACTGCGCGAAACAGCCGTGATGACCGAATACAGTTTTCTGGTCATTGATCGCATTCCGGCTACGTCGGGCGCGCCAAACTGGAAAATGCAGGTGTATGACATCAATCGCAAGCTGCTGCGCACCTGCATTACTTCCGGGAAAACCGCTACCTGCGACGCTTGACAACTTTTTAGCGTCCTGAGCCATTGCACGGCTGGACCGGATAATGGCCATCATGATTACGATTTCCAAAGTTATCCCGCACGGCAAAGGCCTTGCACCCATTCTCGTCAAGCGCGCCTCCACGCTGGAGCTTGACTGGGACATCCGACAAAAAAGCCGCTTTGATTGCACCGATTCACTCGGTCGCCAGTTGGGTGTGTTTTTGCCACGCGGCACGTTGGTGCGTGGCGGCGATGTGCTGGTGGGTGAAGACGGCTCCATGGTTCGGGTGCTGGCAGCGCCGCAGGCTGTGCTGCGCATCACGGCCTGCACAGCGCACGGATCGCCTTTTGACTTGACCCGTGCGGCTTACCACCTGGGCAACCGGCATGTGCCCATCGAGCTCAAGCCCGACCACCTGAAGATCGAGCCCGACCATGTGCTAGCCGACATGTTGCGGTCCATGCACCTGATCGTCCATGCAGTTGACGAAGCCTTTGAGCCTGAAGGCGGAGCATACAGCGCAGGTGGCCACAGTCATGGACATGACCATGCGCACCCAGCGGCTCAAGCCTACACGCCAACTGCCCCAGCGGCGCATGTTCACGGGCTGGATTGCAATCACGACCACGAACATGGCCACGCGCATGAGGTCAAACCGGTCGCCATACAGATCCACAAGCACAAGCCGCACAGTCATTAGGCCGGCCATGGACACGCCCGTGCCTGCCGCAGACCGGCTGCCTCCGTCGAGCCTGCTCCAGCTGATCTGGCTGGCCTCACCGGCCTTGCCTGTAGGCAGCTTTTCATACTCCGAAGGGCTGGAAGCCGCCATAGAACGCGCGGGTGTAGCTACAGAAAGCATAGCAGTCGACTGGCTTTCAGATCAGTTGCACCTGACGCTCGCGCGCAGCGACCTGGCCGTTATTGCACAGGCGATCCCGGCTTGGCGCGCTGACCAGCCAGGCCGCATCAAAGAGCTGAACGACTGGGTGATGCAGACGCGTGAGACCAGCGAGCTGCGCGCGCAGTCCGAGCAGATGGGCCGCTCACTGGTCGAGTGGCTGCGCAACCACGATGGCACCAATCCAGCCCACATCACTGCCTGCGCCGCACTACCACCAACCTACCCCGTGGCCTTTGCGCTGGCCGCCTCGCAGACCGAAGCGGGGCTGCGAGACTGTCTGCTGGCCTATGCTTTTGGCTGGGCCGAGAACATGGTACAGGCTGCGCTCAAATCAGTCCCCCTCGGGCAAAGCGCTGGCCAGCGCATACTCGCACGCCTGAGCCGCGACATTCCGGCGGCCGTTGAAGCCGCCATGAAGCTGGGCGACGACGAACGCCAGGCGTTTTCACCCATGCTGGCGATTCTTTCTTCGCAACATGAAACCCAGTACTCACGATTGTTCCGCTCATGACCATGCACCACACTCTTCATCACATTCCTAACCGCACCAAAAAACTCCCACCCCTGCGCGTCGGCATAGGCGGGCCAGTGGGCTCCGGCAAAACAACGCTGCTTGAAATGCTGTGCAAGGCGATGAAGGGCCAATACGACCTGGTCGCCATCACCAACGACATCTACACCAAGGAAGACCAGCGCATCCTGACGGTCAGCGGCGCACTCGACGCCGAACGCATCATGGGCGTGGAGACCGGTGGCTGCCCGCACACGGCGATTCGTGAAGACGCGTCCATCAACCTGGAAGCCATAGACCGCATGCTGGTGGACTTTCCTGATGCAGATGTTGTCTTCATCGAATCAGGTGGCGACAACCTGGCTGCCACCTTCAGCCCCGAACTGAGCGACCTGACCATCTATGTCATCGACGTCGCAGCCGGCGAAAAAATCCCCCGCAAGGGTGGCCCAGGCATCACCAAGAGCGACCTGTTCGTCATCAACAAGACCGACCTGGCGCCGCACGTGGGTGCCGACCTCAAAGTGATGGAGCAGGACACCATCCGCATGCGCACCACTGCCAAAGGCCTCAAGCCCTTTGTCATGACCAACCTGAAAACCCGCGCCGGGCTGGCGGAAGTCGTCGCCTTCATCGAAACAAAAGGCATGTTGAAAGTCGCCTGAAAGGATTTTTTCAGGCCTCGCCCCAGGCCGGCACGGGCAGCGGTTAAACTCTCCAGTTGGGAAGCTTGGCAGAGCGGTTGAATGCAGCAGTCTTGAAAACTGCCGAGGATGCGAGTCCTCCGTGAGTTCGAATCTCACAGCTTCCGCCAGAATTTCAACCTAAGTCTTTGATTTACAAAGACTTTTTGAAATTCAAATCAATATATTTCAATCTATCCATATTTCGATCCACATCGGAAAGTGAGATTGGTTGAGACTTGTTAAGACATTCAGCCCCGTTCTTTCGCAGCTATACGTGAATTCATATCACCGAGCGAACGCTCGAAAGAGGCAAGGCGTCGCAAAGAATGTTACTTACCCATGAACTTGAGCACATCGGCTACAACCGCGTCTGATTGAGCCGCATCGCCACCAAGGGCTGCACTATGCATACCCATGCAACGATTGATTGCTGCATCCCACTCCGCATAGCTAGTCAACTGCTTGCCTGTCTTTAGGTCTTTGGCGTTGCGCCCCAAACCACCACCAGCTAGGTCCGTCATTTCCAGTTCCATGTCGCAAGTTTTGGCAACGTGGGAATTTTCGTAGCGGAACCGACGACCACCTCCGTCCCAAGCATGGTAAGTACCTTTGTACTCTTTGCTTGACACCGCATTACCAGCCGCAGCTAACTCCTTGGCGTAACGCTCACACACGGCCACGTCTTGGAAGTCCTCTTTGTCACGGTCAGGCAGTGCAAAGAAGATGGGTGCAGTGGCTTTCGCATTAACGTCTGCGCGATACCGGATGTTGCACATACCTGGATACATCGGGATGTGACCAGCAAACTTCGCGCCACCAGTATTCACAGGTGCTTGGTACATAGGCCATGCCGAGTAGAACGCTGGATTACCGCCACGGCTCATGCCAATCACATAGATACGGCTTGCATCAATCTGAGGATGTGTTGCTAGTACACGCAGAGCATTCAATGCGTCAGCAGTTTGGGCAGGAATACTCACCTTGCTATTGAACTGGTTTGACGATGTGCTGTCTACGCCTCGTGGTTTGAAACTGTCCACCACAAACACAGCCGCACCAGCAGGGTTCAACCGTGCTGCCCACAGATCGTATGCCCAAGGTTCCACACCGGCACTGCCGTGCATGATGACCAGTGCAGGAACTTTGCCACTGGCGTTCTTTGGCATTAGCAGATCGCCCCATACCGTCTGCTGAGTGGTGTTACTGGTGTTCTTGCGGGCGTATTGCCACAAGTCAGGCACGTTGATACTTTGGAATTCAATACGTCCAGTTTGCCCTCCAGAAAGGTCGGATAGTGGGGCGGCATGGGCATAGATGCCACGCAAACCGAGACTGGCTAACACCAGCAGGCATTTCATTGAGTGTTTCATTGTTAGTCTCTCCTTGATTGCGTTATAAAAATTTCTTGTGCTGTAAACGACACATTCATAAATGTACTGTGTCGTTTAAGACGTTTCCCTGAAAAGCACATTGATCGAACCTAGGGGTATGAAAACAACCGCCCCTAAAAGCAGCAGGGGTGCCAACAGTTCGATCAGTCCATTGCCAAATCCGGTGACGCTTGCACTGGGACAGAACCTCAAGCGGCACCGCGAAGCAGCAAAGAAAACGCAGGTCGAACTGGCGTATGACGCTGAGGTTGAGCGGTCACGCATTTCCAAGATCGAATGTGGCTACGTCAATCCGTCGTTGTTGACGCTGGCAACGCTGTGCTATTCGCTTGGAATCACGCTGCCGGTGATGTTTGAGGGCATCACTGTGACAATGCCGCCAGTGGCTGAGGGCGGCGACAAGCGCCGAAAGAATCAAGCAACTTTGGACAAGCCAGCGCAACTAGGCTCGCGCCGACAATCGGCGGCCAGCACCAAACAATAGGCGGTCATATCGCCAAGTTCGGCTATCAGCCAACCCAGTGCTTCAACGCTGTCTGCGCCCACTGTGCCGTCTTCAATCACTGGCGATGAATGAGCCAGTAATTGCCCCAGTGCTGCCATTCCGTTCTGACAAACCGCCATCACAATTTCAGCGTTTTCTGACAACGGTGTTCGCAAGCTGGCGGGTATCGAAGTTGATCCATTGCGCCCAGCGACTGTTTGCACCTGACGCAGGTGGTTCAGTAGTTCCCGCATCGGGTGGGATGCCACCGTTCGTGTGCTTGGGCAGTGCGTGGTTTCGCCACGAAAGTGCTGTGTGTTGGAATTCATGATCTGTTCTCGTTGTTTGGTTAAGGCCAGTCAGCCAGCCGGAATCTCACAGCCGCTGTCAGTCGCATTGGCTCAGTAGCCCATTCAGGGCCTTCATAAAGCCAGTCAATTGGTTTCGCGCCCTTCGACTTGCGCAGTTCATCAGCGGCTTTTCCACCGCGACTGCCAGGGCCGTTCAGCGGCACGCGAAGTCTGCAATTTCCGGCGTTGTAGCTTGGTTCTGTTCCCGAAGGGTCCAAAAGCAGAATCGTGTCAGTCCGAGAATCACGACCACTCGTTGTGCCTTCACATCCAACGCACAAGGCCCAGTGCTTCGTGCGCCTATTTTTGACGCTGGCGAATGTCACCGCCACCAGTTCCCCACGCAGCAGGTTGTCCACCGTCCACTTGTCCAGTCCACCATCTTTGTCCTGCCGCAGGGTCAGTTTGAGCGGTAGCTTCAACGTCTCGGCAAGATCAACAAACTCATGGGCATATACGCCGCAAAAGAACGTGTGCTTAAACGCGGCCCAAACTTCGGCGGGGACGCCGTACTTACGCCGGGGCATGTCTTGCAAAGCGATATTTTTGGCCAAATCAAAGATGACTAGGACGGCACAAAACACACTTATGCCGCACGAACCATCAATATCGCCTTGACCGAAAAAGACGCGCACCGGGTCTTGCCGCTTGGATTGCACAGTCAGGTAGTGCCCTGTTTGAAGTGATGCGTGGTATCGCTGCCAACGATAGGCCACTGTCTCTGCCTTGAATTTCGACGCTGCCATTCAGTAGTCCTCTGGCAGGAGCAACGTTGTGCATTCACGCTTTCCATCGTAGTTCGCGCCATCAGTGATCACCCAGACGGTAGGCAAATCGCCGCGCTTTTGCTTAGGGGTGGCTTTCAGTTTTTCAGCATCAACAAGCCTGTAGACACTCATGATTCGGGAGCCGTCAGTAATTGCAAGTTCGTTCAAATTCGAGTCGTCCCGGCATATATCTCCGAAGTCGCCGTGCATGTGGCGTGCAAGAAGGCTGGCGGCACTGCGACCAGTTGCTTGAAGCAGTGCCAATGCACCGGGTGTGGCAACAACTTGCCCAAGTGCAAAACGTGCTGAATTGGTGATGATCGTGACTGGCGTTTGTGAACGCGCATCGTCAGTGGTCGTGTCGTTGGTGGTCATGGTCTTTTCCCTTTTTGTGAAACGTATTGACGTGCGTTGTTCTCCGAAATCAGTTGTCGGATACCAATGCACGCGGTTTGAAAATCAGTGCTGCACGTCGCCGGAAAAGAGGCGGTGTCAGCGGTGCTTGCTTAACGGCTACCGCACAGCGGCATAAAGCGCCTGCATAACGGCCAATTGCGTGATGGCTTGATCACGTTGGCTGCGCTCCATGCAGCAGCGTTGAATAGCCTTCTGAATGGTCGCGAAGTCAATGTTTCCTGCCAGTGGTTCGTACTGTCCGGCAGGCATTCGGTCGCCGATCAGCCACCACACCAGTTCTACGATGTATGCCGCCGTAAGCGGTTGATCGTTGGCCGTGGCTATGCAAGCCTCGGCCATCGCAGGCTGGTACCACCGATGCAGTCTTTCATCCGGTACGCCGGGGTCGGGCAGCATCGACCAGTACAAGGACAGTTCTGGCAGGCGTTGCAGCATTCCGGCGCGGCTGTAGTGGACGACTTCCAGCACATCGGTCAAGTTCTCAGTGCCTTGAAAGAAGCTGTCCAACGTCAGCGGATACCGCCACGGGTGCGAATCAATGAGCCGCATTCCACGCAGGCGACAGGGTGCAGCAAAGCACTTCGCAACTTCGGATTCAGGCTCATCCAGCAGCAGTGAAAGTGCGGCATAGGCTTGGAGTTCATTGCAGAACTGAATCTCGCTCATAACGCCCTCAATGACGGGGTGCATCTGGCAATTCACCACATAGGTCCAAAGCAGTACCTTCTGCTCCGCTTGGCCGAGGTGGAATACTTCGGTCAGCCAGTCCAGATTGCGCACCACTGCACACGCCCGGTTTGGGATCGCCAGTTCCAGCAAGCCCATTCGGTAGCGAAACGCCGCAGGGACTATTACCGGCGTGACACGTTGTTCAGGCGGTAGCAAGAACTTGGGCACGTTCTGTTTTTCAGGTGC
>JANYFF010000130.1 GCA_025362825.1 Polaromonas sp.
CCGAGAGTGCATCGGTACTTGGCATCAACGTGCCGCGCATGATTTTTTACACCTTCGCCATCAATGCGGTGCTGGCCGTTGCGGCAGCCTTGCTGGTGACGCCGACTTATCTGGCCAAGTTCGACATGGGCGAAGGCCTGGGCAACAAGGCCTTTTTCGCCGCCATCATTGGCGGCTTCAACAACTCCCGTGGCGCCTTGCTGGGCGGCTTGATTGTGGGGGTTTGTGAGAATCTGGCGGCCGCTTATATCTCGCCTGCCTACAAGGACGCCGTTGCACTGGTGATTTTCATGGTCGTGATCCTGTTCAAGCCACAAGGCCTGCTGGGCAAGAAAGAGGAGCGCAAGGTATGAAGCTCGCCAATCACAAAGTCGCGGTCGTCATGGCCGTGCTGGGCGCCTTGCTCATGTTTGTAGTGCCGCAGTTCCTCAAGAACTACGGCATCTACCTGCTGACCTACTGGCTGATCTTCATCATCGCCACAATGGGCCTAAACCTGACTGTGGGCTACGCCGGGCAGAAGTCCCTGGGCCACGCCGCTTTCTTCGGCATCGGTGCCTATACCGTCGCCATCCTGCTCAAAGTTGGGATCAGTTTCTGGCTGGGTTTGCCGGCTGCCGCCCTGATCTGCTTTGTCGTGGGGCTCATCCTGGGCTTTCCCGCACTGCGTGTACAGGCCATCTACCTGGCCTTTGCGACCCTGGGTTTCAACACCGCCATCTGGCTGGTTATGCGAAATGAAGAATGGTTGACGGGCGGTACGTTCGGCATCAACAACATTGCCAGGCCGTCCCTCTTCGGTTATTCACTTGAAGGAAACCTGGCTTACTACTACCTGGTGCTGGCAGGCGCGCTCATCACCGCCGGGCTGCTTTGGGGCCTGTTGCGTTCGCCATGGGGCAAGGCCTTCAAGGCACTGCGTGACAACCCGATCCGGGCAGAAAGCCTGGGCATCGACATCCGCAACTACACGCTGCTGAGCTTTGCTATTGGCGCGGCTTACGCTGGTGTGGCAGGAGGTTTTTTTGCCTGCCTCGTGCAGTTTATCGAGCCTGCACCTTTCGCCGTCTATGCCTCCATCATGATGTACTTGATGGTGGTGGTTGGTGGGGCTGGTTATTTCTTCGGCCCCATCATTGGCGCGGCCGTCGGCGTGGTGCTTCCGGAGTGGTTGCGCGATGTTCCGGGTGTTTCCAACTGGTACCTGCCGGCTTTTGGTGCCTCTGTGGTGCTGCTCATGGTCTGGTTGCCGGACGGTCTGCTCAGCATTCCTGACCGCACACGCGCAAAGCGTGAGGCCCGTGAAGCGTCCAGAGCGCGGACTGCTGCGGCAAGCAAGATCGGAGCTGCATGATGGCGCAACCCCTGCTTAAAGTTGAGGGCCTGAAGAAGGCCTACGGCGCCATCCAGGCGGTGGGCGGTGTGTCCTTTGAAGTCATGCCGGGTGAAATATTCGGTGTGATCGGGCCCAACGGGTCCGGCAAGACGACGATGTTCAACAGCGTGCTGGGCCAGATCAGTCCCGACGCCGGCACCATTGAACTGCACGGAAAAACCATCACCGGCATCTCGCCGCTTGAACTGAGCCGGCGCGGTGTGGGCCGCACTTTCCAGACCCTGCAGGTCTTCGGCAAGATGACGGTGCGCGACAACCTCATCGTTGCAGCTCAGGAGCACAAGGGCAGCATGTTCGGCAGGATCTTCGCGCCCGGTGATTCGGGCCTCGGCGACAAGGCCGACGCGCTGATAGACCAGTTCCGCATACGCCACGTTGCCAACAGCCTGGCCGGTACGCTCAGTTATGGCCAGCAAAAGCTGGTGGACATCGCCATGGCCTTCATGGCTGAGCCCGATCTGGTGCTGCTTGACGAGCCCTGTGCCGGTGTCAATCCCAGCCTGGTGGGCGGGATTTCAACCCTGCTGAAAGACCTCAACCGCAATCCAAAATTCGGCAAGAAGGCTTCTTTTGTAGTGATTGAACACAATATGGACTTTGTCATGGACCTGTGCCACCGCATCATGGTGATGGTCGAGGGCCGGGTGCTGGCCGTTGGCACACCCGCCGAAATTCGAGGTAACAAAGAGGTGTTAGACGCCTATTTAGGAAACTGATCATGGCCAATGATATCTGCATTGAATTTGACGACGTGGTGGCGGGTTACAAGGATTTCATGATCCTGAACAACCTGTCGTTCAAGGTGGCCAAAGGCTCAATCACCTTGCTGCTAGGCCCCAACGGTGCCGGCAAATCGACCGTACTTAAAACGCTGTTTGGTCTGCTCAAGCCGCGCCAGGGCCGCATTCTGCTCAATGGTGAAAACATCATTGGCAAGAGCCAGAAAGAGTTGCTGGCCATGGGTATTGCCTTTGTGCCGCAGGGCCGCAACCTGTTTGGCCAGTTGACGGTGTTCCAGAACATGGAGCTGGGCGGCATCACGCTGGGAACGAAAACAACGCACGAGCGCATTCCTGAAGTGCTTGAGTTTTTTCCGCGCGTCAAAGAGCGCCTGCATTCACAGGCTTCGGCGCTGTCGGGCGGCGAGCAAAAGCAGCTGGAAATCGGCCGCGCGCTGTTGCTGCGTCCCAAGGTGTTGCTGATCGACGAGCCGTCCATCGGGTTGTCGCCGATAGTCGTGCAGGATGTGTTCAAACTGCTCAAAAAGCTGGCCGCCCAGGGTACAACCGTGCTCATGGTCGAGCAGAACGTCAAGAGCGCGCTGAAGATTTCTGACGATGCGATAGCGCTTGAATCAGGCCAGCTGGTGCTGCATAAAAAAGCGTCTGAACTTCTGGCTGATCCGAACATTGAACGGCTCTTCCTGGGCGGCGGCCACCTAGCAGGAACCGTGGCCGCACCAGCACCAGCACCAGCATCCGCAGACATTTAGATTGCATCACACATTGACCCAACGGAGCATTCCATGAGCACCCCAAGCAAGCCGGCCGGCGCAGACCGCGAGTCCATCCAGGACGCAGCCAACCCGCTCGGGCTGGACGGCATTGAGTTCATTGAGTACACCACGACCAAACCTCAGGCGCTGGGCCAGGTGCTTGAAATGATGGGCTTCAGG
>JANYFF010000147.1 GCA_025362825.1 Polaromonas sp.
GGATCACGATCTTTTCGCCATACATTGTTGGCAAGGTACTTACCCGAAAATCAATGACGCGGTCAGGGCCGATCTGGAGCTTCATCTTGCCGTCCTGCGGCACGCGCTTCTCGGAAATGTCAAGTTTTGAAATCACCTTGATACGCGCCGCCAGCTTTTCCTTGATGGCTACAGGTGGCGAAGCGATTTCACGAAGCTCGCCGTCAACCCGAAACCGTACGCGGTAGGTGTGCTCGAATGGCTCGAAATGCAGGTCGGACGCACGCATGCTGAAAGCGTCGATCAGCATTTTCTGCAGGAACTTGACGACAGGCGCATCTTCGACTTCAGAAACGCTGGTGTCATTGCTGTCGTCAGCGACCATGTCGCTGCTGGACTCGTCAAATTCGAAGTCATTGCCGATGATGCTTTCCATGGCCTCGGCAGCTGTCGCCGTAGAGGCTTCTACCAGCTTTGAAAGCTTGTCATATTCGGCAATCACCCAATCCACGCCCATCTGCGTAGAGAACTTGATTTTTTCGGCCGCCTCCTGATCGGAAGGGTCCGCGGTCGCAACAATCAACCGGTTGTTGCGTTTACTCAGCACCACAATGCGGTAGGTCTGGCAAATCTTGTTGTCCAGTAATCCTTTGGGTAAGCGCTGGAAGTCAATGGCTTCGAGGTCCAGCAACGGCGCCGCAAAGGCTGACGACATGGTGTGGGCCAGGTCGAACGGCGAGACCGCCCCGGAACCAGTCAGCTCCGCAATAAAGCTGGTTCGGCCGCTTTTGGCCTTGCGAAAGATGTCTTCGGCAGCTTTCTGACCCAGTTTTCCGGCAACCACGAGCGCTCTGCCTAGTCCAGGCAGGGCCATTGTGGGCGCTTCATTCAATACGGTATCAACAGCAGCCATAGTCCTGTGTTTTTCTGCCCAAATTGACATCATCGCCTGTAGTGAGACGGGTGTAAATCAAAAATACTCCACGTGTCTTTACCCAGCCACCGAAGAGGGAAAAATATCCGCTCCTAGGACCTTCGTTCGAGCAATTGCGAGGCAAGGCTTCGCAGGGCATCGCTGTAACTGTTTTGCGGCAGGAACTCCAGCGCCGTCAGCGCGCGTTGCGCCTCGACGGCGGCAGCATCGCGGGTCGCCGTGAGTGCGCCTGTTTTTTGCACGATTTCAATGATCTGTTGCATGTGGGCTGTACCGCCGGTCTCGATGGCATCCCGTATGGTGCTGCGTTCTGTCTCGGTACCCCGCTGCATGGCAATGATCAGCGGCAGGGTGGCCTTGCCTTCGCGTAGGTCGTCACCCAGGTTTTTACCCATTTCAAGCACGTCGCCGTCATAGTCCAGCACATCGTCTATGACCTGGAATGCGGTTCCCAGCGCCTGGCCGTAATCGGCGCAGCTTTGCTCGACCGAATCAGGGGATTGCGCCAGCAAAGCGGCAATCCTGGCACTGGCCTCAAACAGTTTTGCCGTTTTTGAGCGAATCACCAGCAGATAGCCTTCCTCGGACAGGTTGGCGTCATGCATGTTCATCAATTGCAGGACCTCGCCCTCCGCAATGACGTTGGTAGCTTCTGCCAGCGTCTTCATGATGCGCATGTCGCCAGCATCCACCATCATCTGGAAAGCTCTGGAATACAGGAAGTCGCCCACCAGGACGCTTGCAGGATTGCCGAACGCGTCGTTGGCAGTTGCCCGGCCGCGCCTGAGGGCAGACTCGTCCACGACATCATCGTGCAGCAGGGTGGCCGTATGAATGAACTCAACCACGGCCGCCAGGTTGTGCCGTTGCCCACCCGTGTAACCAAGCGCCCCGCACATCAGCAGCAACAGCGCCGGCCGGAGCCGCTTGCCACCTGCGGCCACGATGTATTGCGAGACCTGGCTGACGAGAGCGACTTCCGAATTCAGTCGCCGACTGACGATCGCGTCCATCTCGAGCATGTCTGCGGCAATCAGGGCAAGGGCAGCGGTAGTGCTTGAGGAGTTGGCAGACAAAGGCGATCCGTACGTTGAGTGTGCGCAGATTATAGGAACGGCGGCATGGGTCATGGCGGCAACTAAAGTCCAAAACCTCAATGCTGGCTATTTTCAGGTGGGCATGCTAGAATGTTGGGCTCTGCGGAAATCCGTCTGCAGAACTCAA
>JANYFF010000584.1 GCA_025362825.1 Polaromonas sp.
GGTGTCCAGGCCTGCAGGCAAGATGGCACCCGTCATCACCTTGAGGCATTGCCCTGCCTGCACGCTGCCGGTCCAGCCCTTGCCGGCCAGTGCAGTGCCGACGCTGCGCAGGCTCAGGGCCGCGCCACCATGCAGCGCCGCGCCGGCAAAAGCGAAGCCATCCATCGCCGAGTTGTCGTGCGCTGGCACGGCCATGCCGGAGACCAGGTCTTCAGCCAGCACCCTGCCCAGGCAGCGGCGCAGCGGCAGACGCTCCACGCCATGCACCGGCGCCACCAGGCGGGCAATAAACGCACTGGCGTCGTCAATCTTCAAAGCCTTCGGGTCGTAGCCCTGCAGGGATAGGGCGATGTCATCCAGCGAAATCATGTTTTTTCCAGTGAGCGGAGTTCGTCCAGGGTGTTGGCGTTGGCAAACGCATGGGGGTTGTCAAGCGCGGTATCGAACGGCACCCGTACCACCCGGTGCTGTGCCGTCCAGGCGTCAATTTTGCGCCTGCCGCTGGCCAGGAAGCCGGCAAGGCTGTCATGCAGGCATACTTTCATCAGGCAAAAAACCGGCTGGCTCCTCAGCTCCATGCGGCCGTCCGGCGCGGCCTCAGGGGCATCCACTACTGCCACATCGGCGTCAGCCGCAAGCAGGGCACCAAGCAGGCGCGCGGCAAGGTCAAGCGGGAACAGCGGGCTGTCGCAGGGCACGGTCAGCAGGAGTGGGCTGCGGCAAAGCGCCAGCCCGGCTTCAAAGCCCGCCAGAGGGCCCGAAAAATCCTGCACCCGGTCGGCAAACACAACGGCCTTGCCCGCGCCAAAGCAGACTTCGGCCTGCGCAAGGTAAAGCTCGGGATTTCGATTGGCATTAACCAGCACGCCAAACAGGGGACCACCGGTTTGGCCAGCCAGCCGTGTCAGGGCATGCTGCACCAGTGGCTGACCTCGAAAAGGCTGCAGCCCTTTGTCCACCCCACCCATGCGCGCGCCCCGCCCGCCGGCCAGCACCAGCGCTGTGATGTCACGCATCCCGAAATGCGTTGTCGGTGAAGACAGGCCAGAAGACGGCAGGAGCGAATCAGGGTTTGGCATTGGGGAAGAATAACTGCTCCCCGCCTATCCTGTACGCAGCAATGACGCCCTGCCCCGCGGCAGACGTCACCCAGTCAACAAAGCGGTTGGCTCCTGCCGAATTGACATGCGGGTGCCTGGCGGGATTAACCGGCAACACCCCATACTGGTTGAACAGCTTGCCATCGCCCTCGACCAGCACAACGAGGCCTGCCCGGTTACGAAAATTCAACCAGGTGCCGCGGTCGGTCAGCACATACGCGCCAGTCGAGGCTGCGATATTTAACGCCGGGCCCATACCGCAGCCGCATTCACGGTAGCCAGCGATTTTGGAAACCTCCAGGCCGGCAAGCTTCCAGTAGCGCAATTCAGCCACATGTGTGCCGCTGCGGTCGCCGCGCGAGACAAAGGGTGCACTGCCCGCTGCAGCCTTGCGCAGCGCACCCACAATGTCTTTGCCGCGTACGCCAGAAGGGTCGGCCGCCGGGCCAACCAGCACAAAATCGTTGTACATGACAGCAAGGCGCCGGGTGGCAAAACCTTCCTGCACCAGTTTTTCTTCGGCTGCCTGGTCGTGCACAAAAAGCACATCGGCATCACCCCGCCGGCCCATGTCAATCGCCTGGCCGGTACCGACCGCCACCACTTTGACGTCCATGCCAGTGGCTGCCTTGAAGGCCGGCAGCAAATGGGTAAATAGGCCGGACTGCTCCGTCGAAGTTGTGGACGCCATCAGCAGCGGCTGGGGAAACGCCGCGCCGGATGCGAGCAGAAATAAGGCGGCCAGCAGCCGCGCAGTCAGCGCGGAAAAAACCCTTTGTCTGCAGTTATTCATATCGACTCACCTTTTAAAAAATGAGCGGCGGCGGCAGAGTCCGCCTGCAGTCGCGTGGGGTCAAAAAAATCTGCGACCGGCAAATCCGCCAGCAAATGGCCCTGCTCCAGGTAAATCACGCGTGTCGCCAGCCGCTTGACCTGACCCAGGTTATGGCTGGCGAATACGGTGGTGCCGCCGTAGGCCTGCACCACGCCCTCAACCAGACGCTTGGAATGCGGATCCAGGCTGGCGGTGGGTTCATCGAGCAGCAACGCCTCTGGACCCAGCGCCAGGGCACGCGCCAGCGCCACGCGCTGTGTCTGCCCGACCGACAGCTGCCGGCCGCTGCGCGTCGCGACTTCGTCCAGTTCGGACTGGGCAAGCGCCTGCAATGCGAGTTCGCGGGCGGACTTCCACCCCGAGCCATGCAGCCACAAGGCCAGCGCCAAGTTGTTTTGTACCGACATGCGCAGCAATACCGGGGTCTGGAACAGCATCGCCTGCTGCAAGCCTTGCCGTCGTTGCGCAGACCCTGAGGTGGGTGCGATCAGGCCGTGTAGCACCCGTAGCAAGGTGGACTTGCCGCTGCCATTGGCGCCGACCAGCGCCACGCGTTCGCCTGCGTCAATCCGAAGCGACACGTCCTCCAGGGCTGCCGGCGCGTTACGCCCCGGGGCCAGTACCACCCGCAGCTTGTGCAGCTCGTACAGGGCTGTCACGAGCGTGACCTCGTTGTACCGGGGGACGCAGCAAACGGTAGTGTCAACGCATGGAACCAGGCTCGCAGCCCCCAGATCAGAAATTGCAGGGCGAGTACCACGCCCAGCAGCACCAGGCCCAAGCCCATGGCCAGCGGCAGATCGCCCTTGCTGGTTTCGAGGGCGATGCTGGTCGTCATCACACGGGTAAATCCGTCGATGTTGCCACCCACCAGCATGACCGCCCCGACCTCGGCAACCGCGCGTCCAAATGCTGCCAGCGCCACCGTCAGCAAGGCACTTCGCTCATCCCAGGCGAGAAGCATGCCCATCAGACGCGGGCCGGCACCCAGAGAGCGCAGCTGTTCGCCGTGCGAAACATGCGCGTCTTCCACCACTTGGCGTACCAGTGCCACGACGACCGGAAGGACCAGGATCACCTGCGCCAGCAACATGGCCTTGAACGAATAAAGCCAGCCCAGAAAACCCAAAGGCCCAGAACGCGACAAAAGAAGGTAAACCAGCAGCCCCACCACAACGGACGGCAGGGACAGGAGGGTGTTGAGCACCGCAAGCAGCACCGGCCTTCCAGTGAACCGGCTCACAGCCAGCCAGGAGCCGAGAACACAGCCAATGACAAAAGCGATACCACTGGCACTCGCGCTCAGCGCCAGCGACCGGGTAACGATGGACAGCAGTAACGGGTCTGCCGACACCACCAGTTGCCAGGCGGCCTGAGCGCTCTCCGCCAACGAATTCACACGTCGGCCTGCGCGGCGGCTGTGCCTGCAGCGGCTTCAAGCTTGAGCCGGTGCGGCGCGCTAAAGCATAAAAACCGCTTGTTGAGCGCCCGGCCAATCGCGCATAAACCAACTTTTTGCGCGACCGCATGCCCCATCTGAGTGATGCCGCTGCGCGAGATGACGACGGCAATCCCCATCTGGGCGGATTTGATGACCATTTCACTGGTCAGGCGGCCGGTGGTGTAGAACACCAGTGTTCTTTCTTGAACAGGCTCAGGACGAACTGGAGCGGGAGTAGCGACAAGCGTGGGGGCCGCGGCCGCCAGCGCCGGTCCGCCCCAAGCCAGGCCAGTCCCCTCGGGAAGCGTGGGGGCTTCACTGTTCATCCACATCCAGCCTGCAATCGTGTCAATCGCGTTATGCCGCCCGACATCTTCCACAAACAAAAGCATTTCCGGCTCCGGTGAGGCCGCGTCAAACAAGGCACAGGCGTGCACCGACCCGGAGGACTTGTAGGTCGTCTCCTTGACGCGGATGGCGTCCACCAGCGAATAAAGCTGGGATTGCGACAGCGCCACGCCAACAGGCAGGCGGATAAGGTCAACGTCATCCATCAGGCCGCCAAACACACTGCCCTGCCCGCAACCGGTTGTCACCACGCGCCTCGCGGTTTTCTCTTCAATATCTTCGATGCCGCGCCTGGTCTTGACAGCAGCCGCACCCACCTCCCAATCAACCGTAATGGACTCAATGTCGGAAGCCGCTTTCACCAGGCGCTGATTGCGCAGGTAGCCAAGTACCAGCCATTCCGGGTGGGCACCCAGCGTCATCAAGGTCACCAGTTCGCGCTTATCGACATATACCGTCAGCGCGCGTTCGGCGGGTATTGAAACCGCCTGGGGCTCGCCGCGCTCGTTGATTGCGGTGATGTCACAGGTCAGCGGCGCACGAGCCCGGGTCAACCGGGGCAGTTGCTTGGATGGGGACAGAAAGGTTTGCGAAGACATCACGCGAGACTACAACAAAAAAGCCGGCACCTTGCGGGGCCGGCTTTTCCGGGACAGGGTGGCCTCAGGACTTTTTGGCGGGATTCCCGACCGCATCAGGCTGCGTGGTACTCGGCGGGCTGATAGCATTACCCGCCGGTGAATGCGCGCCGGAAGCCTCTAGCGGCTTTTGCTCAACGGGCGTGTACGCAAAAGGACCCGGGTCCGCGCACGCAGGCCCGGGAGCCGGGGATTTGACGTCCTTGCCCGCAGCCTTTGCGGTTTTGAAATACTGCACGGCAACCTTGTCCTGCGACTTGCACAGCAGATAAGCGTCGGTTTTGCCGCTCCATGCAGTTTTCGCGCCGGCCTCGTCAGCCTTGGCTTTGGCTTCGGGGCTGAGCGCCGGCAGTTTTGCAATAGAGCTGCCGGCCAGGGCGGCCAGCGAGAGTGCAATCAGGATTTTTTTCATGGCTGTCCTTGGATGGATTGCAGGTGGCCCTCAGGCCTGCGGATTGGGCTGTACCGGCTGACCGGAAGTGCCGCCTGGCGAAGATTCGCTGCGCTGGGCTGGAATGCGGCCAGCCTTGACGTCTTCGTACCAGTAAGCGTGGTGTTCGCGGGCCCACTCTTCATCGACATAACCTGTTTCCATGGCCTTGTAAGCGCCCTGCATCCCGATGGTGCCGAGGTATATGTGGCCAAAGAACATGCACATCATCAGCACTGTTGCCACACCATGAATCATGTTGGCGATCTGCATCGTGGCGCGCTCGTAGACCAGGCTGGGCAGGAGCTTGTCGAGCACAAAACCCGAGGATACAACCACGATACCAAGCGCGAATACACCGCCCCAAAAGATCAGCTTTTCCCCAGCATTGAAGCGGTTGGAGGGCGGCTCATTGCCGGTAACCAGGCCACCGCCTTTGAGTAACCAGTTGAGATCACCCTTTTGCGGCCAGTTGTCGCGCAGGAAAGTAAAAAAAACAATCACCAGCGAGACCGCGAACAGCGGCCCGGCCAGGTTATGCAGAGTCTTGAGCGCCCATGTCAGCCAGCCAAACAATGCGCCACCGATAACGGGCTGCATAAAGAACTTGCCAAATGCCATAACCAGGCCTGAAATGGCAAGTATTGAAAAGGCTGCCGCATTGGACCAGTGCGCCGCGCGTTCAAAAGGTGTGAAGCGCTCTATCTTGCGGCCAGTATCGGGCGCGTGGTTGACGATGGGCCCCTTGGCGAAGTAGTAGATGGCAATCGCCAGCAATACGATCAGGAGCAGCGAGCCGCCATAGGGAATGATCCACTGGTTGCGCACCTGCCGCCAGGCTTCACCGGCGTTGGTCAGACGCGATCCGGGGTACTGGACAAAAGGCTGAATCAGGTTGCCGGCCTCTGGCGCTTCGCTTTTGGGCAGGCTGCTGTAACCCGTCACGCCCTGCCCGACCTGCCGCCACATGGGCGCATTGTTACCGGGCTGCACCTTCATGCGCTCGCCATTGCTTTGCTTGAGGTAGTTGGGGTCGGCGTCAGCGTCCGGCTTGACCTCAAAAATATTCTGACCCTGGATGCCACCGGTAGCCGGCACTGGCGTCACCACACCTGAGGCTTGAGGAGCGGTGCCGGCCGGTGCGGGCATCTGCGCGCCAGCCACACCGGCAAGACCAAGGGCAAAGAAAACAGCAATGAGTCTGGCTCGAATCATGTGGCCTCCGGACTTACTTCGCAACAGGCAGCTTGGTATATTCGTTCTGGGTGTTTTGCATGCGCGCCTTCAGGCCCTGCTCCCAGCTGGTTTTGTCGCCGGCTTTCCAGCCGCCCACGGCGTACGCATCCGAAGTGCCCCGGTAGGCGGGAACGTCGCTCTTGCTGGCTTGCAACACCTGCGGTTTTTCACCGCATGAAGCAATGGCTGCGAAACCTGCAAGGCACAAGGCCAGCTTGGGAACACGATGGCTCATGATTTTGTTCCTTGCGGTGGCTGGCCAGCCTGTTTGCTGCCATACGCAGTGCCCCAGCCCCAGACTTCGGCGCCCTTGCCACGCTGCACCACGCGGTTACGGAATATGTCCGCCACAACATCGCCATCTCCAGCGAGCAGTGCCTTGGTAGAACACATTTCAGCGCATGCGGGCAGCTTGCCTTCGGCCAGCCGATTACGGCCGTATTTTTCAAACTCGGCCTCACTGCCATTGACCTCCGGGCCACCGGCACAAAAGGTGCATTTATCCATCTTGCCGCGCACGCCAAAAGTGCCCGCGGACGGAAATTGCGGCGCGCCGAACGGGCAGGCATAGGAGCAGTAACCGCAACCAATGCAAACATCCTTGTCGTGCAGCACCACACCCTCGTCGGTGCGGTAAAAACAGTTGACCGGGCAAACGGCCATGCAGGGTGCGTCGCTGCAGTGCATGCAAGCCACGGAAATTGACTTTTCACCCGGCACACCATCGTTCAGTGTGACGACGCGTCGGCGGTTGACACCCCACGGAACTTCGTTTTCGTTCTTACAGGCGGTGACGCAGCCGTTGCATTCAATGCAGCGCTCCGAATCACAAACAAATTTCATGCGTGCCATATTTTTTTCCTAGGCTTTCTCGACATTACAAACGGTTGTTTTGGTTTCCTGCATCATCGTCACGCTGTCATACCCGTAGGTGGTACCGGTGTTGATGGCCTCGCCGCGCACAATAGGCGCCGCGCCATTCGGGTAATAAGCCAGCATGTCGGCGCCTTGCCAGCGTCCAGAAAAGTGAAAGGGCATGAAGACCGTGTCCGGCCCTACGCGCTCCGTCACCATCGCCTGCACATTCAGCCGTGCACCCGTCGGAGTACTGACCCAGGCCCGCTCGCCGTTGCGTATGCCTTTGTCGGCCGCCACCTTGGGGTTGATTTCAATGAACATCTCCTGCTGCAACTCCGCAAGCCAGGGGTTGGATCGGGTTTCCTCGCCGCCGCCTTCGTACTCAACGAGCCGGCCGGAGGTCATGACCAACGGGAACTTCTCATGGATCTTGTCGGCGATGTTTTTTTGCTGAACCGACTTGTACAAGGTGGGCAGACGCCAGAAGGATTTTTTATCCTCATGTGTCGGATACTTGATCTGCAGGTCCGCGCGGTTGCCGTACAACGGTTCGCGGTGCTGCGGTATGGCGTCCGGGAAGTTCCACACCACCGCGCGCGCCTTGGCGTTGCCGAAAACGTGACAGCCGTGGTTCTTCATGGTCACGCGGATGATGCCGCCCGAGCTGTCGGTCTTCCAGTTCTTGCCTTCAGCCGCAGTCTTCTCGGCGTCGGTGAGTTCGTCCCACCAGCCAAGCTTCTTGAGCAGTACATGGTCGAACTCGGGGTAGCCCGTGGTGATGTCAGCCCCAAGCGAGTAGGACCCGTCTTCGGCCAGCAGGTTGACGCCATCCTTTTCCACACCAAAGTTGGCGCGAAAATTACCGCCGCCGTCCATTACGTGTTTTGAAGTGTCGTAGAGATTCGGCGAGCCCGGATGCTTGAGCTCAGGCGTGCCCCAGCAGGGCCATGGCAGACCGAAATAGTCTCCCGTCAGGTCGTAACCGGTTGCTGCGTCCTTGCCGCCTTTTGCGCGCAACGTCTTGACGTCAAACAGGTGCATGTTGCGCATATGCGCCTTCAATCGTTCCGGACTCTGGCCGGTGTAACCGATGCTCCAGCAAGACTTGTTGATTTCACGCAGGATGTCTTCAGGAACAGGCTCATCCATACCCCTGACCTTCTGCATCTTGTAGTTTTTGGAAAGCTCTTTGGCGAAGCCCAGCTTTTCAGCGAGCTGGTGCATGATCATGTGGTCGCTGCGGCTTTCCCACAACGGCTCAATGACTTTTTCCCGCCACTGTACCGAACGATTGGATGCCGTTACCGAGCCGCTGGTCTCAAACTGCGTGGCAGCCGGCAACAGGTAGACCGCGCGGTTGGCGTTCAGGTCTTCGGCCTTTCCCGGCATGGCGGCCATCGCGGCCGTGGCTGATGGGTACGGGTCGATAACGACCAGCAGGTCCAGCTTGTCCATGGCCCGCTTCATCTCCAGACCGCGGGTTTGGGAATTCGGAGCATGCCCCCAAAAAACAACACCGCGAAGGTTGGAATCCTGGTCGATGAATTCGTTTTTCTCCATCACGCCGTCAATCCAGCGGGACACAGTGATGCCGGGCTTGCCCATCATGGCAACGGAAGCATAGCGCCCCTTGATCCACTCAAAGTCCACACCCCAGGCTTTCGCAAAATGTTTCCACGAACCTTCGGAGAGGCCGTAGTAGCCCGGAAGCGAATCAGGATTCGGGCCGACGTCGGTGGCGCCCTGTACATTGTCATGACCGCGGAAAATGTTGGTGCCGCCGCCGGACACTCCGACGTTGCCCAATGCGAGCTGCAAAATGCAGGAAGCGCGGACGATGGCGTTGCCCGTGGTGTGCTGCGTCTGGCCCATGCACCAGACAACGGTTGAAGGCCGGTTTTTGGCCATCATCTCGGCTGCCATGTAAACACGCGCTTCAGGCACACCGCAGGCTTCTTCAACTTTGTCCGGCGTCCATTTGGCAAGTACTTCGGCCTTGACCTTGTCCATGCCGTAAACACGGTCGTTGATGTATTTGGTGTCTTCCCAGCCGTTCTTGAAGATGTGATACAGCATGCCGAACAGGAAGGGGATGTCCGAACCCGAACGGATGCGGATGTATTCATCCGCTTTGGCGGCGGTACGCGTAAAGCGCGGGTCCACCACAATCATCTTGCAGCCGGTTTCCTTCGAGTGCAACATGTGCAAAAGGCTGACCGGATGCGCCTCAGCGGCGTTGGATCCAATGTACAACGCACACTTGCTGTTTTGCATGTCGTTGTAGGAGTTGGTCATCGCACCGTAGCCCCACGTGTTGGCGACACCGGCCACCGTAGTGGAATGGCAGATGCGGGCTTGGTGGTCGCAATTGTTGCTGCCCCAGAAACTCATCCACTTACGGAGCAGGTAGGCTTGCTCGTTGTTGTGCTTTGACGAACCCACCACATAAACCGAATCCGGCCCGCTGGCCTTGCGCAGGTCAAGCATGCGCGAAGAGATCTCGTTCAGCGCGACATCCCAGGTGATGCGTTCATACTTGCCATTGACCAGCTTCATGGGATAGCGCAGACGGTACTCGCCGTGGCCGTGCTCGCGCAGCGCGGCGCCCTTGGCGCAATGTGCGCCCAGGTTGATGGGGGAATCAAACACCGGCTCCTGCCGCACCCACACGCCGTTTTCAACGACGGCGTCAACAGCGCAACCCACCGAGCAATGGCTACAGACCGTTCGCTTGACCTCGATTTTTCGCGTTTCTGCGTCACCGCCTGGCGTCACTGCTGCAGCTTTTTTAACCAGCGTCAGTTGCGAAGCCGCCAGCCCGACACCCACACCAAGCCCTGAACGGCGCAGGAATGCGCGCCTGTCCATGGTCGGCAATGCCCCGGAAAGGCCGCGGGAAAGGCTTTGCACAAAGCGTGCAGAGCTGGCGCGTTGCGAAGTGTGAACAACATTCGATTTTTTGGTGAGAAGCATGAGCTCTCCGTGAAGTGATGGTCGGACCCTTGCCCTAGACGCGGGTGGTCTTGTAATAACGCTTGACGTGTTCCGAGAGACTGTAGCCCCCGCCTTTTTCCGGCGCGGGCGGAAGAGACTGGGCCTCGGAAGCAGGTGTGGCGACGCCACCAGGCAGGGCGACGGCAGCAGCAACGGCGGCACCGGTTGCAGCTGCGCCGAAAAAGAAACCTCGCCGCGAAGGCTTTGTCTGGCTGTCTGGCATCTTGTTCTCCAAGGCTCGATGGCTATGAAATGTGTTGCATGCTACTGTACGCGAGAGGGACGGCAGCCACAAGCATGGCGGGCAAAGTCCCTAGGGAAAACGCCAGGAAGCCCGATCGCTTGGAAAATTCAGGCGAGCATGTCAAACCCTTGGGCCTCGATCTCGACAAACACCTGCGTAAATGCGGCCAGCGCAGCATAAAACCCGGCCTTCGGGTTGGCCATGACCGCGTCACACATCGCGGACAGCCATGGCATGAGGTGCATCACAAAAAATTCACGCTGCCGGGTCAGGTTGGCGATCGCCACATCATCGCCTGCAGAACTGTGAGCCCCCACGCTTCGCTGCCCCCCAAGGGGGCTATCGCTGGCTAGGGGCGGCCCGTCGCCAGCGGAACTTTGAGCCCCCACGCTTCGCTGCCCCCCAAGGGGGCTATCGCTGGCTAGGGGCGGCCCGTCGCCAGCGATGAGGTAACGCATGACCTCGCACAGGTAGGCCACGTGGTCTTCCGTTTCGGCCATGGCTTCGTCGCGCTCAAGGCCCAGGGCTGCAAGATCAGCACGCAAGGTAGCCAGCGGCTTCTCGTTGAGGAAACCGCTGAGGTAGTGCGAGCCAAAAAGATAAACCTCGGGCTTGCCGACACCGCCAAACAGCGCGTCGTATTCGCGCGCGATTTCATCGGTGCTGCGGGCTCGTGCGGCGGCGACCAGCTCCGACCATGCGGCTTCCAGTACGGCCCCGGGCACCGGGGCCTCGGTCACAGAGACCTTCAGGCTCTCGTGGAGCGCTGCCGAAGGCGCAGCGTAATAAAGCGCGGTCAACACACCGTAGACCTCCGCGCGGGCAGTTTCTTCGTCGAGCGCAGCATGGGCGAGGGGCGCTTCATTCATCAGCGGATGTCCGTAATTTTTATTTCGTTTTCTGCCGAATAGATATCGATCACGCGGCAGTCGCTGCACATCTTCAGCCGGTCCGCAGCCGCGCCCTGGAACATTGCATGCCCGGCAAGTTTCCCGAGCATGGACTCAATCGCCTTAAGTGTGCCGAACGGTTTGCTGCAGCGTATGCAGCTGTAGGGCTGGCTCTCGTTGAGCACGCGTAGCGCCTTGCGCTGCGGCGTCAGCAGCAGGCGCGGCTGGAGCGTGATGGCATCTTCAGGGCAGGTGCTGGCGCACAGGCCGCACTGCACGCAATTCTTTTCAATGAATTTAAGCTGCGGCAGCTGGAGATTGTCCTGCAGGGCGCTGGCCGGGCAGGCACTGACACAGCTCAGGCAAAGGGTGCATGCATCCTTGTCGATGCGTAGGCTGCCGAAAGGCGAGCCCTTTTCCGGCAGCGCAATGGCTTCCGGCAAAGCTGCTGGTGCATGGGCCATGAAGTGATCCAGCGCCATGTCCAGCGTGCTGCGTTTTTCCTGCGCGACAGCAAATCGCGCTGGCGTGCCTGGCACTGCGGGCCGGTTGCGGCGCAACGCATGCAGCGCGTTGTCCAGTATTAAAACAGCGCCGGCGTCCTGAGCCGATGGAATCCGCATAAGCTGAAAATGAAGCCCGGTGTACCCAAAGCCATTTAAAAGCGTTTGCGCCACCTGCATCTGCTGCGCCAGGCCATCGAGGTAAGCGGGCGCTTCTTCGTCTGTCACCAGCACAGCCACCTGTGATGCGCCAAACGCTATGGCGCTGAGCCAGACATCCAGGCCAACGCTCGCCGTGTGCCAGAGGCCAAGCGGGATTACATGGGCTGGCACGCCGCGCACGGTTTTTTGAAGTTGCGCGGCACGGCCCAGCGCCTCAATCGCCTCGCGGCCTTTCTCCTGACTGTGGAGCAGGATGACCGGGCTGACTCCTCCCGCTTTTGTATAGGTAGAAAGCAGCGTTTTAAGCCGCACACCCTGCTCGCTGGTACGCGGATACGCATACGTCAGCGCTCCGGTTGGGCACACCGTCGTGCAGGCGCCGCAACCCACGCAGAGATGGGGATTGACGACAATCTGGTTGCGGCTTTTGTCGCTGCTGATGGCGCCTGCCGAACATATTTCCACGCAGGCATTGCAGCCCACCGTTTCGTTGCGGCTGTGCGCACATATCTTTTGCCTGTAGGCAAAAAATTTCGGCTTTTCAAACTCGCCTGTCATGCCCCGCAACTTCATGATCGTGGCCGGCAACGCTGGTGAAGCGAGCCCGTTACCTGCATCCAGCGCGAAGTAGCCTTGCGGCGGCGCGTGCAGGGTGATGAAGGCTTGCTTGCCGAGGTCAAGCACCAGGTCAAAACTTTCTGCCAGGGCCTGGGGCGGGCGGCCGAAGTCGATGGCGCCCGCCACCTTGCAAACTGCCACGCAATCCCTGTGCGAGCTGCATTTGCTGCTGTCTACCTGGTAGCTGAGGTCAATCGCGCCTTCGGGGCAAACCGCCACGCAGGCGTTGCAGCGCGTGCACAGATCCAGGTCAATCGGGTTGCTTTTGTTCCAGCTGGCTTCAAACGCGCCCAGCCATCCAGTGAGTTTTAATGCATCGCCGCTGATGACCGGGTATTTGCGTTCCTGTGCCGGGAAGCCAGCTGATGACTGGCTGGACACGCCTTGCGAAAAAATGGTCACGTCCAGTGCATCGCTTAGCAATGCCGCGACCTGCTCGGCAGCGTCCAGCGCACCGATGATGAGCAGCCGTCCGGCGCTTTTATAGGTGACGGTTGCCACCGGTTCCGCATCGGGCAGGTGCGCTGCAGCGAGAAGGGCCGCGATCTTGGGCGTCGCTTCGGCGGCATCCCTGCTCCAGCCGCCCGTTTCACGAATATTGACAAACCGGATGACCGATGTGGCGCCTTCGGTCTGCTCACCTACCTCTGCAAACAGGCGCTTTTCCTGAGTACAGGCCACGACCAGGTCATCGCCCGACTGCAGCGCTTTCTGGAAGGCGCCAGCTTCCCGGCGGCACAGCGCCGAATGCAGTGTCAGCTTCTCATTGAGTGCCGTACCCAGTTGCTGGAACTGGAGTGGCATGGTCTGGTTGCAGTCGCAAATCAGTGTGGGCATGGGCTTCCTGGCTGGCCGTGGCGTCCATTGCGTCGGGCAATGAAGCGGGTTGACTGGGGGTTGGGTAGGCCGCGGCAGCGGCGCTGCCGGTGTCCGCATTTTCACAGGACTGTGACACGGTTTGCGCGCGGAGGTTATCGGCATCTTCCCGGGGCAACACTGCAGCCTGCTTTTCGGCGTCCTCTTCGTCGGCAAACAGGCCGAGGAATTTTGCACTTGTCATTTGCCGCAACATCACCTCGGGTATCGGGTCGGACTTCGAATAGTCATCGATGTAGGTGTCCAGCCCGTCCATCACATTGAAGTGCGGGTCGGCAAACAGCTTTTTTACAGCCGCGTTCCTGACGCCGGCGTCCACCCCTTTCGCCATGAAGGGCTTGAAGTCCGAGTCCTTGGTCAACAACCTGACATCGTCCAACGACAGGAGCTGCTCCTGCGGCCGAGCCACGGTTTCTGCCGCATCGGGTGTTGTAGACATCGCGCTGGCTGCAGGCTCTGCGGGCAAAATATTCCGAGAAACCACGGGCTCTTCCGGCGTCCCGCCGTTCAGGACTTCAGTCTTGCGGCGCGCCCAGCGGCCGAGAAAGCCCGGGGTGTCTTCAGCCACGGTCGGGCTCCTGCGGCTTGAATGATTTGTCTGTGCTGACGCGGGCCGGATTGCCAAACCGGTCCTCCAGGCTCCTGAAACTTTGCGGCCGCTGGCGGCGTTTTGCCTCTAGTACATGGTGCGCGTCGACAAACTCCCGCATCCATTGCACGACAGGCGCCGGCGCCGGCACCTGCTCGACGGTTTCCTGCGCATCCAGCCAGCGCCCGGCATCGTGATAGCTCAGGGTGACCGTTTGCGGCACAGCCATAGGTTCGTCGCCTCTACCCTCAGGCTCCTGCATCCGCCACACAACCCAGAAACAAGGTTGCTCGGTCGTGGCATTGAGGTAATAGCCCTCGGCGTCGCCGAGGTAAAGTTCCACGTTGTGTCCGGGGTGTAGCCAGCGTTCTTCCCGGTCGTCCTTGAGCAGCAGGCGCGCCTCATCGCCGAAAGCATCCTCGTGTGGCACCACATCGGCCAGCTCCCAGCGCCATGACTGCCAGCGGTTATCTATGCGCTCGCGACGCATGACAACCGCCACCGCCACGCATGGGCGGTGCAGTGACCTGTCGTCTGCAGGGGACCGCATCAGGAAATCAACCATGCCTGCAGTGTACGGCGGACCTTCGTCCGCAACATGCGGCTACATCCGTCTGCCGCAGGCGATTACGTACCGTAACCCATCTTGACAGCAGGCACGCCGCCGCGACGAATGGCCACCGCACAATACTTGAACTCCGGGATTTTCCCGAACGGGTCAAGTGCTGCATTGGTCATCAGGTTGGCCGCCGCCTCATAGTAAGCAAACGGAACAAACACGGCACCACGCGGCGTGCCATCGTCACGCCGGATGTGGATGGCAACGTGCCCGCGTCGCGACTCGATGGTGATCACATCACCTTGCTCCAGTCCCATGGCACTGAGGTCATCTCCACACATCGAGGCCGTGGCCATTGGCTCGATGGCATCCAGCACCGTGGCGCGCCGCGTCATGCTGCCGGTATGCCAGTGTTCCAGCTGGCGGCCAGTAATGAGCACAAACGGAAAATCAACATCCGGCCTCTCGTCGGCCGGGATAATATCCGCTGGTACCAGATGAACGCGGCCATCGCTGGTCGGGAAATTGTCGATGAACACGGTTCGTGCGCCCGGATCGTCGGCACTCAGGCAGGGGTAAGTCACACTGGACTCGCGCTGCAGGCGCTCCCAGGTAATGCCCGAGATAGCCGCATGCATGGCCTGGCGCATTTCTTCGTAAACCGCCGCAACGCCGTCGCTCTCGCCAGGGTAGTCCCAGCTCAATCCCATCCCGCTGGCAATCTGCTGGATTATCCAAAGGTCGGGTTTGGCCTGACCTGGGGGCTCGATGGCCTTTTTACCCAGTTGCACCATGCGGTCGGTATTGCTGACGGTACCGTCTTTTTCGGGCCACGCCGTAGCCGGCAACACCACATCGGCAAGCCACGCAGTCTCGGTCATGAAGATGTCCTGCACCACAAGGTGGTCGAGGCTAGCCAGCGCATGCCGTGCGTGGTTGAGATCGGGATCGCTCATGGCTGGGTTTTCGCCCATGATGTACATGCCGCGCACCTTGTGCGGGTCGCTGTCAGGTGCAAGCGCCTTGTGCATGATCTCCACCACGGTGTAGCCGGGTTTGTCATCGAGCTTGGTATCCCAGAAGTTTTCAAACCACTGGTGCACGCCGACGTTGTCGACGCGCTGGTAGTTGGGAAACATCATGGGGATCAGGCCCGCGTCGCTGGCACCCTGCACGTTGTTCTGCCCGCGAAGGGGGTGCAGGCCGGAGCCCGGCTTGCCGATCTGCCCGGTAACCGTCACCAACGCAATTAAGCAGCGGGCGTTGTCGGTACCGTGCACGTGCTGGCTGATACCCATGCCCCAAAGGATCATCGCGCCTTTGGCTTTAGCAAATTCACGCGCCACTTCGCGAAGCGTCTGCGCAGGTATGCCGCAGATAGGCTCCATGGCCTCAGGGCTGTAGCCTTTGACGTTCTCTCGCAAGGCTTCGAAATTACTTGCACGGTCGCGAATGAAGGCATGGTCGGTGAGACCTTCTTCGATCACGGTATGAATCAGCGCATTGAGCATGGCCACATCGGTGTCGGCCTTGAACTGCAGGGTGCGCCACGCGTGTTTTCCGATTTCAGTGATGCGCGGATCGGCCAGGACAATTTTTGCGCCCTTTTTAGCCGCATTCTTCATCCAGGTAGCTGCCACCGGATGGTTAGCCGTGGGATTCGAGCCGATCACAAAGATCAGGTCGGAATGCTCCACATCATTGATCTGGTTACTCACGGCGCCAGAGCCTACGCCTTCAAGCAAGGCCGCAACGCTGCTGGCATGGCACAAGCGCGTGCAGTGGTCGACGTTGTTGCTGCCAAAGCCGGTACGCACCAGCTTCTGGAACAGGTAAGCCTCCTCGTTGCTGCCTTTGGCCGAGCCAAATCCAGCCAGTGATTTTTTACCGTGCGTGTCACGCAGACTGGCGAGTTTGCCCGTGGTCAGCGCCAGGGCTTCTGCCCAGGTGGCTTCACGAAATACATCCGACCAGTCTGCAGTATCTCGGTTGAGCTTGCTGAGCAGCTCCGGGTCTTTGGGCACGTCAGCCCTGCGGATCAGCGGGACCGTCAGGCGTTGTGGACTGTGCGCATAGTCGAAGCCAAAACGACCCTTGACGCACAGGCGGCTATGGTTGGCCGGGCCATCACGC
>JANYFF010000176.1 GCA_025362825.1 Polaromonas sp.
CCCACGGGCAACACAGTAGAAGCGGTTAGCTGGGACCATGGAAAGCCGCGCGGTGCTAATGACAAGCCGCCCATGGGGGAATGTGGAATTCCTACTATGTCAGAGCGACCCTTTCCACGAGGGGACCGCCTCCGGATGACCCGTTGGGGATCCGAGCCGAAGCCCACCCCGCTGTTCAGCGGGTAGGGCTTCGCTTTGGCTCCGGTTCCCTCCCTCCCAGAAAAAAGAAAAAGAAAAAAAAGAGAAAGAGGGTTGAGTTAAGGGGAATCACGCCCAAAAACGGGGAAAGATAAGGATCGGGCTGGAGGCGTAAGAAGTTGTGCGCACCACAGAAGATGAAGCTCCATTCCCGGAGAGGGTGGGTTTTCTTTTGCATTGCAAAATAAATGGCGGCGCGATCAGAGGCTCTTTGACTTCTTCACAGCAGCCGCCTGATTCGCGGCGTTGAGAGTCGCGGTGATTTGAGTTTTCTCGCTCTCCTTGAGCCGCCACCCATCTGCGTCCGCCTTCATCGCTGGCGAGAAATCGTAGATCCACGCTTCGATCTTTGGCTCGGCGTCCATGATCCTGGCGATCACGTTTACGCTGGGGTCGAGATCGAAAGCGTCGAGCAGGTTGATGACCATTTGGTTGTTCTCGATCCGCATGATGTCCGATTTGGCCCCGTCGTCGATAGTCAGGAATATCCAGCTCGCTCCGGGGACGATCTTGGGGCCCTTCATTTTTGGCGCCTCGTAGAGCGTGTAGCTCATGCCGTGTTTGCCCTTGCACTCGAAGATCATGTGAAACTCCCATTGTTTTAATTTTTCTACTCGGGTTCGCGCCGAATCGGCGGAGTTGGTCGCAAAGTCGTTGTGGTTCATAGAGGCTCCGGTTGAGCCGCTATCGTAATTCGCTACTGCATCGGCCCGTGCCACGGCCTCGGCGCGCGGGGCTTGCGGTTGGGGCTCCGGGCGGCGGACGCCGCCCGCTTGGCCGCGTCGATGCCGGGGGCCTCCACGGGGGCCGGTGGAGGCGTTGGAGGCTCATGGGCAGGCGACACGATGTCCAGCAGCATCCTGGCCGCTTTATGGGCCTCCTGCTGGCCCTGCACGGAGTTCATGGCGATCGGGCGCCCCAGCGCCGCTTCCAGCAGCGCCCTGAGCATGTCCGCCAGCGGCTGCAGCTGCTCCGCCAGCGCCCGCAGCTTCCCGATCTCCTCGCCTTGGTCTTTGAGCTGTTTGGCTTGGTTCTTGGCCTGTTGGTAGTGCGGCTTCATCTGGCTGAACACCGCCTGCGCGGCGGCGGTGGCCACGCGCTTGCCGTAGGCCTCGATGTCGATCCTGTCCGACAGCGTCGGCGTCTGCGCCTTGGGCATCACGATGGGCGGGTCGATGGGGATCGCCATCTGGGCCTTCCACTGGGCTGTCGTCCGGTGGGTCGCCTTGCTGCCTTTGACCCCCCGGCGCAGCTCGAAGCCCTTCATGGCCTCGGCGTATTCGTCCTGCAGCTGGCTCAGGGCGGCTTTGTTGCCCCCCAGCCCCAGCGCGTTGTCCGAGAGCGTCCAGCCGTTGCCGCGCTCTTTCGGATCGGCTTTGAGCGGCACCACGTAGGCTGCGATGTGCGGCGTCTGCTCGTCCAGGTGCAGCACGGCGAACTTCACCCGCTCCTTGCCAAATCGCTCGTTTAGCCATGCGATGTTGGCGTCGGCCCAGGCCGAAATTTCGCGCTTGGTCTTGTCCTTGGCCCATTCCGGGGACATGCCCAGGAAGAATTCGCGGGCCAGCGTGTGCGACTGCCCTTGCCCAAGCTTGCGCAGGTGCATGCCGCCGACCTCGGTTTTCCAGGCCAAGGCCCAGTCCTCCGAACCTGCCAGGACGCGCAGCGGCTCGGCGACCGCCGCCAGGTGCGGGCGCTGGTCGGCGCTGGTGCGGATGTTGTGGCCGACGCTTTTTTGAAGCGTCGCCCATGACTTGATCTTCTCGGTTCGGCAAATGGCAAAGGGTTGCATGGGGTCGGCTCTCCGGCTCTTGCGTTGGGCGCGGATCGGCGCGCGATGCCGCCCGAGATTCAGCAGGCCGCGCCTGCCCGCTAGCCCCTCGGGGGGCGTCCAGCGGAAGGGGGAGGGGGGTCCGGGGGGCGCAGCCCTCTGGCGAACACAGACACTTGCGCAGCAAGTGTCGGAGTGAGTCCCTTTTGACTTCCTGTATCAGCCTCTCGCGCGAGGCTGGTTTTGACAAGGCCGCCAGGCAGCGGCCTTGGGTGGTTTTGGGCTTTTTCGTCAGGCCCGGCGAGGCCTGGCGGCAGCGCCAAACCCGGAGGTTTGGCGCTGCGGCTCCTTGGGTTTTTGGGCTTTGGTCCGAGGTCGCGAAGCGATGTCCTCGGCCAGGATGTCAATGCTTGGGCCGGACGCTCAAACGCCGATGCCTGAGCCAAAAACGAGCCTGGAGGCGGTCGAGGCTAAGATGGCGCG
>JANYFF010000194.1 GCA_025362825.1 Polaromonas sp.
CTTGCGGTGTTTGAAGGCCATCCACACCGCAGCGGGCGTGATGAGGTAGGCCATCATGGCGACATACAGCAGCGGCTTGCGCAGCTCAAACAGCTCTTTTTCGTTGCGGTTGTAGACGTTGAACATGATGTTCGACCAGCCATGTGACACGTTGTAAGCGATGTTGATGGCCGGCCCGGGCAACGCGCACAGCACCAACACGGCAAAGCCTGCAAGCCGATCGCGGCGGTAAAGCGCAAAGTACGCCGCGTAGGTCAGGCCCAGCACCACCGAGAAATATTTTGATAAAAACGCGCAGCCGACAAACAGCCCCGACAACGCATACAGGCCATAGGCTGTGCGGTCAAGTTGCTCGCGGCGCTCAGCGCGCACCAGTGCGGCAACTGACAGCACCGACCAGAAAATCAGCGGCGTGTCGGTGGTGATCAGCATGTTGAGCCAATTGACAGGCGCCAGCCAGAAAAACAGCACCGCCCAGGCGGCCCGCTGCCGGCTGACGGCCTGTGTGCCCTTCAGCGCCCACCAGAGCGCTGCGCCAATCGCCAGCGGCAACAGCACCGCGGGCAGGCGGATCGCCCAGGCACTGTCGCCCAGCACGGCCCGCACCACGGCAATCAGCCAGCCGACCATGGGCGGATGGTCGTAATAGCCCCAGTCGGGATACACGCCCCACCAGTAAAAAAAGGCTTCGTCGCCGGTGATCGGGAAAGTCGCCGAAATCCACAGCCGCAAAGCGAGCGAGGCCATGCCCGCCGCCAGCAGCCAGCGTGTGACCAGCGCCTGCGCCGCAGCGTCTTTATCTTGAATCATGAAAGCGAATGTCTTTGCAAATGGCCGCACTATAAAGCAAGGCCACGACGCCGATGGCGACCGCCAGCCAGAGCGTCAGCAGCCGCGCCAGCACGGTAAGGGTGAGCGCGGCGGCTGGCAGCGCGCCGTGGGCGACGAGCAGGCCCGTCAGCACAGCCTCCATGCCGCCCAGCCCGGCGGGCAATGCAGACAAGGCACCGACGACCATGGCCAGCGCATAAAAGCCACTGGCCGTCAGCCATGAAATATCCATGCCCAGCCGCCGGCACAGCAGCCACACCGCCAGGCCCTGGGCCATCCACGCCAACAGGCTCAGGCCAAACCACAGCAGCGGCCGCAGCGCCAGGCATTGCCAGGCCTCTGCCAGCCAGGGCAGGCGCCGCAGCAGGCGTGCACGGTAGCGGAGCACCAGCCCAAGTATGGTCACCAGCACCGCCACGGCCAACACAGCGAGCGTCCCCAAAAAAAACGGCGCTGACTGCCAGGCACTGCGGACCGGGCTTGAGGCCAGCAGCCAACCTGCCACTGGCAGACACAGCAGCAACAGGCACAGCAGGTCTGCCAGCCGTTCGGCCCCAAAAATCGCCAGGCTTTGTGCCGTGCCCAGGGGTTCGCGCACCAGCATCATGCCGCGCACAGCTTCGCCCACATTGCCCGGCGTCGGGGTGAAGGCATAGCCCGCAAGGTACAGACGCAAACCCTGCAGCAGTGGAAAGTGGCGGCCGTAGCGGGCCATCCACAAACGCCAGCGAATGCCGCGCAGCAGGTAGTTGAGCAGGCAGAGCAGGCTCGCCTGTAGACCGGTCCAGCCCCAGAGCACCGACAGCGAGGCCTTCGGGCTATCGCCCCAGACCAGCAGCAGCACCGCATAGATGGTCGCGACCAGCCCCAGCACCAGCAGCAGTTGCCTGACCGGCAAGCGGCGTGCCTGCAACGGTTCGGCTGATGTCACAGCCAGCGGCTTAAAAAGATAGCCAGCCAGCAGGCACCGGCAGCCAGTATCCAGGGGTCACGCAGCAGGTCGCGTGCAACGTCTTCACCGCGGCCGCGGTGCACCTGGTAGGTGTAGCGCAGCATGCCGAAGATCACGACCGGCACCGTGTAGAGCAGGCGTTCGCCATGCTGGGCCTGGGCTTCAGGGCTGGTGGCAAACAGGCTGTAGGTCGTCAGGGTTGCCGTCATCGTCACCGCCATGAAGGTGTCCAGCAGCGCCGACGGGTAATGCGCCAGCACCGCGCGCTGGCCAGCCTCGTCATGAAAGCTTTCGGCCTTGCGTTTTGCAAACCCCAGAAAAAGCGCCACGAAAATGCCGGTCAGCAGTAGCCAGCGCGACGGCGGTATGCCGACGGCAACGGTACCCGCCAGCAGGCGCAGCATGAAACCCGAGGCGATGATGGAAACGTCAACCACCGGCACCTGTTTCAGGCGCCATGAATACGCCAGGTTGAGCAGCACATAGAGGCCCAGCAACACCAGCAGCGTCCGGTTGCCCCAGGCCAGGCAGACACCAGCGGCCAGCAGCAGTGCAGCCAGCGCCAGCGCTACCGGTGCAGCGACAGCGCCGCTGGCCAGCGGCCGGTGGCGTTTGGTCGGGTGCAGGGCATCGCTGGCCCGGTCGTGCCAGTCATTGATGATGTAGACCATGCTCGACAGGCAGCAGAAGGCGGCAAAAGCCAGCAGCACATGCGAGAAGGTCACCCCGTCGCGCCAGGACTGGCTGAACACCAGCCCGGCAAAGACAAACACGTTTTTCAGCCACTGGTGCGGGCGCATCAGCCTGGTCAACGCGGGCAGGGACAGTGGGGGCATGTGAGGACGTGCGGCAGGCGTGCGGGGGTAGGGTTCAAGCATAACTGACGCTTCGGCCGGCCTGCGCCGCCAGCCCACGCTTGATCAAACACTGTGTTGCCGCAATCCTGGACAGAAACGCTATGAAATTCATAGCTATACTCGACCGCAATACGTGGGCCACCGCTATAAAAGACTAAAAAACATCTGTTTGACAGGCTATTTCCGGATTTTTTTCCGCTGGATTGATTCGGCCATGTTCAGCCACGAGCCGCCCAGCGGCGTGTACAAGGGCATCACGCCGTGCGCAAACGAACACAGTACCAATGCGGGCGTCAGGTGCTCACAGGTTATCCCACACCAGCAGCAGGCGCAGCGGCAGCAAGGGGGGCCAGCAGGTTGATGGCATTTTCAACCCATGCAGCCACTGCTCCCACGCGGCATGATTGTCAGCACCATCCACAGGATCGTTCACAGCACATGGTTGGTATCGAAGGCTTTGTCTGCCCACACAGCATCGGCTTGGATGCCTTCTATAAATACTCGCGCATCCGTCACATCGGCCAGCCCTTGCAGGTTGTGCCGGTCAGTTTCAATAGTCAATCGGCGCAGACAACTTTAAAAAAATAGCGAAGGCTGCGCCTCAAAACACCTCTATTCAAAACTTTCTGCGGCGTGAATCAACAAATCGCGAAAATTTTTGAGCGTCAAACTTTGCAGTTGGCTGTCGTGATAGGCCAGCATGACCGGGCTCGATGGCAAGGCGGGCTTGACCCGCACGACCCTTAGTCCCATCTTGCTGTATCGCCTGGCAATGGACTCTGGCGCTATCGACAAAAAACGCGTGCCGGCCACCAGGGCGAGATTGGCTTCAAATGAGCGAATTTCCATGATGGGCTTGATCGGTGTCAGATCGTGTTCCCTGCAAAAGTTATCAAACGTTTGACGCGATGTTGTATTGGTATCTGGAAGAACCCAATCCCGGGCCGAGACCTCTCGCAAAGACACTGTCTTTTCCCCCAACCCTGTGTTTTCGGTGGCGCAGATGATGACAATCTTATCGTCATACAGGCGCTCTATGCAGATATTGGGCACGATACCTGGTGAACTGGACGCACTGCGAAAGATCGCGAAGTCAAGCTTGCCGTGGCGCAGTCCTTCCATCAGTTGGGTTGAGTTGCCTTCCACCACATTCAGTTCAAAGGACCGGGAAGATGGCGCTGTCAACCTGCCGGATTTTTCGGCATTCTGGCCAGCCGGGTAAACCAGATTTAAAAGCCGGGGCATGAAGGTGTACATGGCCCGTGGTATGCAGCCCAACCGGACAGTGGGCCGGGTGTCGGACATGATGCTGCCGAGTTCGTCAAGGCCGCGCATCACGAAGCGTGCCTGCGCCAGCACCATTTGCCCGTCTGCCGTAGGCGTACAACCGTGGCTGGACCGGTCAAACAGACGCGCTCCTAGCAGTTGCTCGGCCTCTGACAGAAGACGTGATAGCGCGGGTTGTGGCATGCCGATGTCGCGCGCGGCGGCATGTACGGAGAGGCTTTCACCCACCGCAACCAAAGCCGCAATGTGGCGCCGCTGCAAGGTTTTGCTTTTGGCGGTCGTGCGACTGGTTGCAGCGGG
>JANYFF010000588.1 GCA_025362825.1 Polaromonas sp.
GCGGGTGGCGGATACGCGCATAAGGGCCCGATGTGGCCAAGGCATTGTGGCGTTGCGCGTGGTAGAGAACGTTCCAGGCGCTCGAAAGCAAGTAGAAACCGAAGCCAAGAAAGACATAGCTCGCTATGTGCAGTGGACCAAAGTGAGGGTCGCCTTTCTCACCCAGTAGCGTTGACCACAGGTGCCCAGAGTTGTGCGACAACAAATCCAGACCTGGGTATTTTGTTTGCAGCCAGCCAGACAACATGTAGATGCTTAGCGGGAAACCGTACATCTCGACGAAAAGCGCAATGATGAAGGCGGCAAATGCGCCAAAAGTGCGCCAGTCCCGTGCGGTCTGCGGCTTGAAAAAACTGAAGGCGAACATCAGGAAGATTGCCGAATTGAGGATGACGAGCGTCCACAATCCATAGGCCGGGGCATCGTGAGTCATGGCTGCTCTCCAGTCTTAGGTGTCGGAGGTTTTCCCGATGCGGTAGATGCTGAGTCACCCCCGTGATGATGACGGTCATCGTGACCATCACCATGTCCGCCATGGCCATGGTGCATGAAAACGTGCATCAGCGGACACGACAACAGCAGCAAAAGCGGCAGCGCACCAAGGAAGTGGGCGCGATGTTCGCTCAGGAGAAAGTATGCGGCGATGGCGCCCATGACGAGGAACCCGAGGGCATAGCGAGTCCGCCAGAAGTTGATGGGCTTGCGTTCATGAGGTGTGGGGTCTTGATGCATATCATCCTCTGAAGGTCGAAGGGGACTCATCGCGTGAGGCGATTTAGCAACCAGCTAAAGAACGATCCGGCAAGCAGCGCCCAAAAGCTGAGGATGATCAGCGCTATGAGAAACCCCGCCCAAGCAAATGGTCGCGGCTGAACCATGCCGCTGAAATCCATACCGTGGAACAAGTTGTTCAGGAAGCCCAAAAATAGACCAGGCGCAATAAACCAGGCCAGAGCGCAAAGGGCGTAGAAAACCCCAACAGTGATTGCTAGAGCGATACCTGTTCGAATTGGGGTCATGATCATTTCCCCGCTGGAACCGGCAGACGATCGATCATCATTTGCATCATGGATTGCATCATTTCCATGCGTTTCTCCATCATCTGGTAATGGGTGGCCATTTCGCTCTTTTGCATGCCCTTCATGTCGCCCGCGGCGCCGGCAGACATTCCCCTCATCATGATGGCGATGCTCTCCTGCATGATCTTTATGTGTTCAGTCATCAATGCGTTGCGCTCTTCTGGAGTTTTAGCGGCCATCATCTTGTCGTGCATCTCTCCCATAGCCTTCATCTGGGTATTCATGCCCGACATATCGATGGAGGCCTTTCCGGGTACGGCTCTGGGCGCTGATGAAGATCCGGCGGGATGGTGCGCATCATGCTGAGTGTCGTCAGCGGCCCACACGAGCGTGCCGACACTGATCATTGCGAGGGCGAGTGAGAACGAGCGAACGATTTTCATATTGAAATCCTGGATTAAATGTGAGAAGTGAATGCCGTATTCCAAAGCAAGTCACCCACCGCAGGTAAGGGCACAAGGTGCCCGCTAGCGTGGACCATAGAACTTAGCGGGTCACCGAAGTGGCGGAGACCGGAAGCCGAGAGCCCTTGACCGGGCGTCAGAAGCGGCTAAAGCGCCATGCGGGAATACCGGACCCGTAAGGGTAAGGGAAGCGGCAAAGGCGGCATGGCGCCCCTGCGCATGAAAGTGTGGACAGTCGGTTCAGCCGCGACCCAAAGTACTACGACCAGCGGCGCCGGACCTGGATCCGGCTGGTCGAGGCCGAAGTGCTGCTTCGTCATGGCCCTGGACTCATCGCTACAAAATTTCTGACAGGGAGCTTTCGAACCATCTGCGGCGGCGTGGTCAGGGTCCATCTGTGCATGCTCATGATCGTGATGCGAGTCAAGCGCGGGAATGGCTTTGGCAGCCTCCACCGCGTGACCATGAGAGTGAGCGTCTTGTACATCTAGCAGGCAGGCATTGGCCGCGCCGGAAGCCATCGCGAACGTCCATAGCATCAACACCACGAATGCCGTGTTGCGCTGGTTACGTTTGCCTGAAAATAGCTTCATATCTGCTTGTGTGTTGAGTCCAGCCCATGCTAAAAACTAAACCTCTTGGTCGTTTTGATCTATATCAAAGGCGCGATTGAAAGTTGAGAACTCAGGATGCTCCCAACTTGTCTTCGCTTCTGTGCGTTACCGTACGCTTGCAGGTAGGCAATTTGCCCGCCTACTTGCAATAGCGGCACTCAAATTTTAAAAAGCCGAAGACTTTTAAGACGCCCACTTGAGACGTTGACCAATTCGCCGCCTACACGATGGTGTTTATATCTATGTTTGCTGCCGGTGATTTGAGCCCAAATCAGATACTTTGGACTTAGCACATCACTACGCCTCGCGACACTTGACGGCGTTCGAGGCCGACTTGCGCAAGGATGTGAAAACCGGCGACACGATATATCGCCCGAAAAATGCGATCCAAGCTTCATGATCGTCCGGCTGGAGCAGTCGAAATACATCTGCGCTCAGTTTTTATTTCTGCCGCGCAAGCGCAGGGCGTTGGTAATGACGGATGCCGAACTCAGGCTCATCGCCAGCGCAGCGATCATGGGCGACAGCAGCCAGCCGGTTAACGGGAACAGCAAGCCGGCAGCCAAAGGAATACCCAGCGAGTTGTAGACGAAGGCGAAACCCAGGTTCTGCTTCATGTTGGCAATGGTGGCATCCGAAAGCTCGCGTGCCGTGGCTATGCCCCGCAAGTCGCCCTTCACCAGGGTGACCTGGGCGCTGTTCATCGCCACATCCGTGCCTGTACCCATCGCAATGCCGACATCCGCTTTGGCCAGGGCCGGTGCGTCGTTGATGCCGTCTCCGGCCATCGCCACTACCAGTCCTTCCCCCTGCAGCCGTTCTACCAGCGCCAGTTTGTCGGCAGGTTTGACTTCGCCATGGACTTCATCAATACCCAGGCGCTGGCCCACAGACTGCGCCGTCGTCAGGCCGTCACCAGTGGCCATGATGATGCGGATGCCGGCATCCTGCAGTGTCTTTAGGGCAGCCGGTGTGCTTTCCTTGACCGGATCCGACACGGCCAACAGACCCGCGAGTTGCCCATCGACTGCCAGTGACATGACACTGGCACCGCCCAGCCGAAGCGTTTCCGCCTGAGCCTGTTTGTCGCTGTCGGTGGACACCTTGTCTTCCACCATCAAGGCAGCGTTTCCCAAAGCCAGTCGCTTGCCGTCAACCATCCCACGGACACCAATGCCCGTGGCAGATTCAAAACCTTCAGCCTTTGAAAGCGTCATCCCGCGGTCTCGGGCCGCCCGCACAATAGCGTCGGCCAAAGGATGCTCGCTGCCCTGGTCCAGACTGGCCGCCAAACGCAGAACCTCGTCTTCGGTGTAAGGCGCCACAGAAAAAACCTTTTCAAAGGCAGGGCGACCCTCGGTCAGCGTCCCGGTTTTGTCAACGATCAGAACCTGCACCTTGCGAAAGTTCTCAATCGCGGCGGCGTCACGGAAAAGAATGCCCTGTGTCGCACCGCGTCCGGTCGCGACCATGATGGACATCGGTGTGGCTAGCCCCAGCGCGCACGGGCAGGCAATGATCAGCACCGACACTGCGTTGATGAGGCCGTAGACCCAGCTGGGCTGCGGCCCAAAGAGTCCCCAGACCAATAAAGTCAGCACGGCTGCAGCGACGACGGCCATGACAAAATACCCGGCGACCTGGTCTGCCATGCGCTGCATCGGCGCCCTGGAGCGCTGGGCCTGGGCGACCATTTGCACGATTTGCGCCAGAACAGTGGCCGAGCCCACGTGCTCTGCGCGCATCACCAATGCGCCCGAGGTATTGAGTGTGGCGCCTATCAATTTGTCACCAAGGCGTTTGGTGACCGGCAAAGGCTCACCCGTGAGCATGGCTTCATCGACCGCGCTGCTGCCTTCGGTCACCACACCGTCGACGGGTACTTTTTCCCCAGGGCGGACCCGGAGGAGGTCTCCCTCGTGAACGTGCGTCAACGGCACATCCTCTTCCGTGCCATCCGGTTTGATGCGGCGTGCCGTTTTTGGCGCCAGGCCAAGCAGGGACTTGATGGCCGCAGATGTTTGTGACCTCGCCTTGAGTTCCAGCATCTGGCCGAGCAACGTGAGGGAAATAATGACCGCGGCTGCCTCAAAGTAGACCGCCACCCGGCCCATAGCCACAAATGACGGCGGAAATACGTCGGGAACAACAGTGGCTACCACGCTGTAGATAAATGCCGCTGAAGTACCGAGGCCAATCAGCGTCCACATATTCGGGCTTCGATTGACGACCGACTGGCCACCACGTACGAAGAATGGCCAGCCGGCCCAGAGCACGATGGGCAAGGTCAAAACCAGTTCTACCCAGCTTTGCGTGGCCATGGCAAACAATCCGAGCTGGTGCCCGAACATGGCCAGTACGGTCACAACAATCGTCAGCGGCAGCGTCCACCAGAAGCGCCGGGAGAAATCCTTGAGCTCCGGATTTTCATCGTCATCCAGGCTCGGCATGAGCGGCTCAAGTGACATCCCGCATATGGGGCAGTCACCCGGATGGTCCTGGCGTATCTGCGGGTGCATGGGGCAGGTGTAAATCGTGCCGGCGATGGCCTTCGGGGCTTCAGGGGCAACGGCTTCCTGCTTGGGTTTCAGGTAGCGCTCAGGGTCGGCCATGAATTTTGCCTTGCACCCTGTGCTGCAGAAGTAATAGGGCCTACCCGCATGCTCATGTTTGTTGGGTGATTGTTCCGTGACGTTCATTCCGCACACAGGATCCTTCAGCTGCCCAGGGGAACTCGTCTGCGCCCCGCCTTCGTGCATTGCCGCTTCTGCCATGGCAGGAGAATGGTCGTGACCATTGGGGGGATGTTCGTGTTTTTCCATGGCGGGCAGCTTTCAATGAATCGTCAGGACGCGAAACTCCGATCATCGCCGTCGCTTTTTGCGGGTTCGGGCTGGTGAGCTTTTAAGATGATTTCCAGGTTTTTTTTACTTTCTGTCGCGCCACAGAAAGTAAGCCACGATGAGAAACAGTATGACTGCCGCAGCGAATCCCGCAATCAGCGCATTGCCCAAAGTCTCGTGCGGTGCGTTGATCAGATTACGAAATTCATGCGGCATCGGGATACATCTGATTCACGTTGAACTTCCCATTCGAGTTCCAGGGTAGCCGCAAGGCGCTTACAGCGCCCGTGGCCACCCTGAAACAGGTTTACTTCGATGGCTGCAGGTCGGTCACCACAATGGCACCGTTGGACTTCTCTGCCTTGAAGCGGACCTTGTCGCCAGCCTTGACCTTGTCCAGCATGGCCGGGTCTTTCACCTGAAACACCATCGTCATCCCAGGCATATCGAGGTTCTTGATGTCGCCGTGCTTCAGCGTGATCTTTTTGTTTTCCATGTCGACCTTGCGCACTTCGGCTTCGGTCACGTCGCCCGCAGGTGCGGCCATGGCTTTCTTGTTGTCCATGGCCATAGGCGCATCAGCTGGCTTAGTAGCGGTTTGTGCGTGAGCTGCACCGGCTGCGAGGGACGGCTGCAGGTCAGTCACCACAATGGCGCCGTTGGACTTTTCGGCCTTGAAACGCACCTTGTCGCCGGCCTTGACCTTGTCCAGCATAGCCGGATCCTTCACCTGGAACACCATGGTCATGCCAGGCATATCGA
>JANYFF010000219.1 GCA_025362825.1 Polaromonas sp.
ACCACGGCGCGCGCAAACTGCGCCGGCGTGACCAGCAGGTTGATGACGGACTCTTTGGAGTTGTCGTACTCACGTATGACCGCCAGGATGTCCTTGGCAGGCAATTGCTCCAGCACCACCATCAGGGCGGCATCGCCCTCCGCGTCAGCCAGTTCGACCAGGGCAGACTCGGCACCCACGATGTCGCCGGCAGCGATCAGTGTCTGGGTCTTTTCTATCAGGGCAAGGTGGTTCATGGTGACTTCCGTTCAATCTTCTAATCTTTTCTGTCAAAGCCCTGCTCGACCATCCAGTCATCGGCAGCTTCCTTGCGTGCCTGCCCATCGCCTTGGTCTTCACCGTTGTCGTCGACATCAAATTCATCGGCTTCGTCGCCGTCTTCATCTTCATCGTCTTCAGCCTGTGACGCGCCTGCAGCGACCGGTTTGCCGGCCATGTATTCCAGGCCGGCGGCCAGCGTCAAAAACCACTCACCGCGCGGCTCCTTCAAGAACACATCAACCATCTCGCGTGCCCAGGGCGCCACTTGCACCGCGTCAGCCACGCTACTCCATTCAGGCAACTCATCGGCCTCGTGGCCCAGCACATCGTCCATCACCGCAGGTGCGCTGAATTTGAAGCCCTGATGAAACACCACAGCCACCATCTCGGGGCTGAGCTCCATCATCTGCACCAGGAAACCGATCTCCTTGCGCTTGTCGGCCAGCCGCTGGCGCAGCACATCCCGCCCTTCCGAGTCAAACGTCAGGTCTTCAAGTTCGGACTGGTACGCTGATCGGAGGTCAAGAAAAAACGGGGAAATGTTCATGTTGGGGAGGATTTTTTTGGTCGGACTGGTTTAAAGCAGGGGGTTAAAGTAATTCAGCCAGATTTCCCGCGCGGTTTCTATGGGGCTATCGAGCAGGTTGCGGCGGCGGTTGTCGTCATAAGCCTGCCGCCTGTCGGCATCCGACAACACGTCGTAAGCCTCCTGCACCGCCCGAAAGCGTGCCGCGGCGTCTTCAGCGGCATTGCGGTCCGGATGATAAAAGGACGCCTTCTGGCGAAACGCTTTTTTGACGTCGGCCAGCGTTGCCGCGCTGTTAAGCCCAAGGGTGCTGTAGTGATCTGTCATGTGCGTTGGAGGAGTGCCTGAGCCGGAAGCCGCACGCCTCAGACGGCAGGCGGGGAATGTCACTGGAGTTGCCGACCCGGACAAAACAGACAGGCTCATGATTATGCATGGCAGGGACTCTCACAGCGTCCTCAGGGTCTTGTGCGCCACCCCGGCAGAAAAAAGGCGCCTCAAAAGGCGCCTAGAGACTATCGCGACAGTTGCTCAACGGGCTGTCATGAAATCAGCGACTTCCAGCAGGATGAGCTCGTTATCGTCGGCCTTGTTCGGCTCGCGGCTGCTGGAAAACGGCAGGTTATTGTCGTTACCCACCACGATATGGGTGGCATCCACCACGTCGACGTTTTCAATTGTGAAGAAGGGAAACTTCAGCACGCCGTTGTTCAGCGGCTTGCGCGCCAGTTTTGCGGGGTCGGCAATGTTGAGCAGGTCGATGTAGCCGATCTTGCGGAGCGGGCCGCCCACGTTGGCCTCCGTCAGCTCGACCTTGTAGACGCGCTTGAACTTTGCGATGTCGTGGAAGCAATCGGTGCGTTTCTGGCCTTCGGGGCAGGCCTTGTCTGCCGTGCCTTCGCCGTTGTCGCGTTCAATGATCAGGCCGGTGGTGGCGTCGATCATGTTGAAGTCGCCAATTGCGTTGCCGTTGGCTTCCAGCGGATACAGCCACGAGCGGCCGCTCCATTTGCCCGCGGGCACATCAAACTCCAGCACGCGCAAGGCCTCTTTGCCGGCCACGCGCTCATAGTCTTTAGCATCTGCATTCCACACCGGGCCTTCAAGCAGGGCGTAGAGCTTGCTGCCGTCTTTTGACGAAGCCATGCCCTCAAAGCCCTTGGAGCGCTTGATCTGAAAGTCCACCGCGCCGCCGGGTGCTGCTGGCGTCGTCACCGCCGGATGGTCGGGCGAACGCACGACTTTGCCGTCGACCAGCGTGTCAAACACGGCCAGTATCTTGCCCTTCAGGTCGGCCTTGATCAGGTAAGGGCCAAACTCGTCGCCAATCCACAGGGCGCCACCGGCGAACTGAAAGCTCTCGGTATCAAAGTCGCTACCCGTCAGGTAGCGCTTTTTGGAGCCCTCATGGACGATGCGAAACGGTACTTTTTTGTCTGGGTCATGCAAAAAGACGGTTTCCAGCCGCGTCATGCTGCCGCCTTTGAAGTCGACCTTGTAGTGGTTCAGGTACAGCATGGCATCGGGCGAGTTGGCCTTGGCGCCAAAGCCGTTGTCAGTGATGATCCAGAAGCTGCCGTCCGCCATCTTCTTGATGCCTGAGTGACCTTGCAGCGGCTGGCCCTTGAAAGGCACCGACACGCCGGTTGGCCGGCCGGCAGAAAGCCCCTCAACCGTGCCCAGCGCTTCGGTGCGTTTGCCGTTGGTGAACTTGCCGCTGACCTGCAGGTCCTCAGGTGCGTCTTCAGGCGCATCGACAAACGAGGCGGCTGGCATCACAGCATGACCCGCCAGGGTTGCAGGGAAGGCGTTTTGCGCCTGCGAAGGCAAGGCCGCCAATGAGGCCAGCACCGCCAGCGCAAGGATCGCAGGGCGCGCCAGCAGGCGGGAAGACCGGGAAGAAGGCTGTTGCATGTGAGCAGTCCATTGTTATGAAGACTGCTGATGGTGCGTGGCCAATGTGACGCGCCCGTTACAGGCTCCCCGCTCCGTCCGGCACTGAATGGCAAAAATACCAATGAAATAGCCCTCAAGTCCCCGCAATACGGACGCCTATAGCTATTAAATAAATAGCAATGCGAGATTTAAGCTGCTAGCCTTGCACCAGCAACACCACCAGCGCCCCTGCCCCGCCATAGGCTGGCCGCGCCTGCACAAAGGCCAGCACTTCCTGCTTCTGGATCAGCCAGCTCTGCACCTTGCCCTTGAGCACCGGCGTCTTGCCCGGTGAGCCCAGGCCCTTGCCGTGCACCACGCGCACGCAGCGCCAGCCGGTTTTATGCGCATCCTTGATGAAATGGCTCAGAGCCTCACGCGCGTCTTCGCGGCGCAGACCGTGCAGATCGACCTGGCCCTGGATGCTCCATTCGCCCCTGCGCAATTTGCGCGTCACGTCTGCGCCTATCCCCGGCCGGCGAAAGCTCAAGGCGTCGTCGGTGTCCAGCAGGGTCTCGGCATCAAATTCATCTGAAAGCGCCTCGCGCATCACAGCCTGCTCGTCCAGCTGATGCTGCACCGCAATCGGTGCCGGCTGGGCCAGCGCCAGTTGCGCGCGGTGGCCAGGCCGGTGTTTGACGGGCAGAGGCTTGATGGGGCCAACGGCCAGCGTAAAGAACTCTTTTTCGGCTCTTGCTTTGGCCGCAGCCGCTTTGCGGGAGATTTCAAGTTCTTGGGCCAGCCTAGCACGCGCCTCGATCTCCAGCTTGACGGATTTAAGGCCTTTTAAATCCTTGATAGAGGGCGCTTTCATGGGCGCGACTTTATAGCAGTCCGAGCTCTGCCATCGACACCGCCTGGGTACTGGTCACTACAAAGTGGTCAAGCACCCGCACATCGACCAGCGCCAGCGCCGCTTTGAGGGTTTGCGTCAGCGCCTCGTCGGCGCGTGATGGTTTGGCCGCGCCGCTTGGGTGGTTGTGGGCCAGCACGACACTGGCGGCATTTAGGGCCAGCGCCCGCACCACGACCTCCCGCGGGTAGACGCTGGTCTGGGTCAGCGTGCCGCGAAACAGTTCTTCCAGCGCAATCAGCCGGTGCTGGCTGTCCAGGAACAGCACCGCAAAAATCTCATGCGGCCGACTGCCCAGCTGCAGCTGCAGATAGTCGCGCACCGCCTGCGGGGTCGAAAACAGCGTCTTTTCCTTAAGCTCTTCTGCCAGCGCCCGCCGGGCCAATTCGAGCACCGCAACGATTTCAGCGCGTTTGGCGGGCCCCAGCCCCTTGATGCTCTTGAGCGCATCCGGCCCTGTGTGCAACAGCCCCGCCACGCCGCCAAAGGTATCGACCATCTCTTGCCCCATTTGCAGCGCGTTTTTGCCAGGCAAGCCCGTGCGCAGCAGGAGGGCCAGCAGCTCAGCATCGCTGAGGGCGCCGGCGCCGCGGGCCAGCAGTTTTTCGCGCGGACGGGCGTCCGGGGGCAGGTCTTTTAGGAGCATGGTTATGACTTCACCGCTGGGTGACCTGATTTTCTACAATAGGGGCAGTTTACAAACACTTGAAACCCACACCTGAACCCCTGCCAGGCCGACCCGGTCTGGCGCTGAGAGCCCTATGCCCCCCGTGCAATCTTCCGAATCACCTGCCCTGCCCCTGCTGGCAAGGGTCCAGCCCGACTCCTTTCTGACCCTGCACTACCGCATGGCCGGCCCGGACAGTGGCGGCCAGCCGGGTCACACCATCATCAATACCTTTGAGGGCAAGCCCGCCACCCTGAGCCTGGGAACGGGCGAATTGTCCCCGGCCATTGAGCAACGCCTGATCGGCCTGCCCGAAGGCACGCGCACCACCTTTCAGCTGCCCGCCGGCGCCGCCTTCGGCGACCGCAACCCGGACTTGGTGCAATGGGTGGCGCGCAAGCTGCTCAATGAACTGGGTGACCCCAACGAGCAATACAAGGTCGGCGATGTGGTGCAGTTCCCGACACCGGACGGCATGGGACAGTATGCTGGCAGCGTGCAGCAGGTCGGCGGCGCCGGCGATGCGGTGCAGTTTGATTTCAATCACCCGCTGGCTGGCCAGCCGGTCATTTTTGAAGTGCAACTGATTGGTGTGCTATGAATAAATCAGTCCAGCCAGTCCCGTCAGTCAATTTACCGCAGGAAATTTTGCTGGCCGAGCCACGCGGTTTTTGCGCAGGCGTTGACCGGGCCATCGAGATCGTCGAGCGCGCCTTGAGCAAATTCGGTGCGCCCATCTATGTGCGCCATGAGATCGTGCACAACACGTATGTGGTCAATGATCTCAAGCAAAAAGGCGCTATCTTTATTGAAGAGCTCGACGATGTGCCTCCGGGCGCCACGCTGGTTTTCAGCGCGCACGGTGTCAGCAAGGCCATTCAGTACGAGGCCGAGCGCCGCGGCTTCCAGATTTTTGACGCCACCTGCCCGCTGGTCACCAAGGTCCACGTTGAAGTGGCCAAGCTGAACAAGGAAGGTTACGAATTCATCATGATCGGCCACAAGGGCCACCCCGAGGTTGAAGGCACCATGGGCCAGCTCGATAGCGGCATCCATCTGGTTGAAGATGTTGCAGACGTGGCCCGCATCGCGCCACGCCAGACAGACAGGCTGGCCGTTGTGACGCAAACCACCCTGAGCGTGGACGACGCCGCCGAGATCAGCGCTGCCGTCCGGACCCGGTTTCCCAACGTGCGCGCACCCAAGCAGCAGGACATCTGCTACGCCACTCAAAACCGCCAGGACGCCGTCAAGGTCATGAGCCCGCAGGTCGACATCGTGATCGTGGTGGGCAGCCCTACCAGTTCCAACAGCAACCGGCTGCGCGAACTGGCCGCCAAGCTCGGCACTGAAGCTTATATGGTGGACGACGCGAGCGAGTTGCAGGAGTCATGGTTTGAGGGCAAAAGCCGTGTCGGCCTGACCGCCGGTGCATCGGCGCCCGAAGTGTTGGTCAAGCAGGTCATAGACCGCATCCGCGCCTTGGGCGCGGTGTCGGTGCGCAAAATGGACGGTATCGAGGAAACCATCAAGTTCCCGCTGCCCAAAGGCCTCAAGCTGGACGCGCAGGGCCACGTGCTGGACCTTGGCGACAGCCACTTGCACCAGCTTGGCTGAAATCACCATGCTATTAATTAAATAGCTTCAGGCGCCCGTAATACCGGGGCTGCGGCCACTTTTTATACCTAAAACTCTTATTTATCCATGCTAGACATCAACCTTCTTCGTAAAGACCTGCCGTCGGCCATTGCGCGTCTGGAAACCCGCAAGAAGCCCCAGGCTTTTTTGAACATCGATACCTTTCAGGCTCTGGAGGCAGAGCGCAAAGCCATCCAGTCCAGGACTGAGGAACTGCAGAACCAGCGCAATACGCTGTCCAAGCAGATCGGCCAGCTCAAGGCCAAAGGCGAAGACGCCAGCGCCATCATGGCGCAGGTCAGCAGCTCCAAAATCGAGCTGGAGGCGTCAAGCGCCCGGCTGGACCAAATCCAGGCCGAACTGCAGGCCTTATTGCTGGCCGTACCCAACCTGCCGCATGAATCCGTCCCGCCAGGCAGCGACGAGCACGGCAACCTTGAAGTGCGCAAATGGAGCCCCGTAGAAGGCCCGGGCGGCTCACCCGTCGCCCTGACATTTGAGCCAAAAGACCACGTAGACGTGGGCCAGCCCCTGGGCCTGGATTTCGAGCTGGGCACCAAGCTCACGGGTTCGCGCTTCACCGTGATGCAGGGCCCGCTGGCGCGCCTGCACCGCGCGCTGTCGCAGTTCATGCTGGACGTGCAGACGGCCGAGCACGGCTACACCGAATGCTATGTGCCCTACATCGTTAACGCCGATTCACTGCGCGGCACCGGCCAGTTACCCAAATTTGAGGAAGACCTGTTTGCCGCAAAAAAGGGCGGCCAGGAAGGTGAGTCGGAAAACGCCGCGCTGTACCTGATCCCCACGTCAGAAGTGCCGTTGACCAACTTTGTGCGCGACGTCATCACGCCGGAAGCTGATTTGCCGCTCAAATTCACCGCGCATACGCCCTGCTTCCGCTCAGAGGCCGGCAGCTACGGACGCGACACCCGCGGCATGATCCGCCAGCATCAGTTTGACAAGGTCGAGATGGTGCAAATCGTGCACCCTGACAAAAGCTACGAAGCACTGGAAGTCATGACCGGCCACGCAGAAGTGATTTTGCAAAAGCTCGGCCTGCCCTACCGCGTCATGCTGCTGTGCACCGGCGACATGGGCTTTGGCGCCACCAAGACCTATGACCTCGAAGTCTGGCTGCCGGCCCAGAACACCTACCGCGAGATCAGCTCTGTATCAAACTGCGAAGCCTTCCAGGCCCGCCGCCTGCAGGCCCGTTTCAAAAATGCCCACGGCAAAAACGAGTTCGTGCACACCCTCAACGGTTCCGGCCTGGCAGTTGGTCGTACCCTGGTGGCTGTGCTGGAAAATTATCAGTGCGAGGATGGCAGCGTTGTGGTGCCGGATGTTTTGCAGCCGTATATGGGCGGCATTACGGTGCTGGCAGCCTGATAGAATCCTAATTTACGCGGAGAGGTGGCAGAGTGGCCGAATGTACCTGATTCGAAATCAGGCGTACCGCAAGGTACCGTGGGTTCGAATCCCACCCTCTCCGCCAGATAGTTAGTAAAAAAGCGCCCCTCGGGGCGCTTTTTTATTGCTGCCAGCGATCGGTTGGCATCTACAGCAGGCCCTGAACCCTCGCCAGATGGCTGGCCTGCGACCGGCTTTTGACGTTGAGTCTGCGAAACAGCCGCCACAGATGCACCTTGACGGTGTGTTCGCTGATCTCCAGGTTCTCTGCGATATCGCGGTTGCTCATGCCCTTGTCGAGCAGTATTAGGAGCTGCTTCTGGCGCTTTGAGAGTTTCTCGATAGGAACAGCCTCCCTATCGACTGGCGAACTACCAAGCAATTCACGCAATACATCGGCAATTTCCGAAGTGCCTGTAGATTTATGTACATATGCATTGGCGCCAGCCTGCCTCGCGAGTTCGGCATAGTCGTGCGCAGACAAGGCACTAAAGACGAGGATGGGAACTTCACCAAATTGTTGCCTGAGGTCACGCAGGCCCGCGATGCCGCTGCTGCTGATTGGCTCCAGTTCCATGCAGATAAGTTCAGGCAACCCGTGCGCTGCAACTTCTGCAGGGACGGCTGCCAACCTGGTGAGTTCGCAGACGACAGCCGCAGGGCTCAAGCGGCGAATCAGCGCAGCCAGGGCTTCACGTACCAGCGGATGCTCATCGATTAGGAGAATGCTCATGAACTCGGTTTAAAAATATCGTTGCACAGCGGAAAGCTAGCATAACCGTTCAAAGTCAAATTGAAACGGAGCAATATTTTCAAAGAACGGTATTTTTACTCGTTTTATTGAGCCCGGCGCAACATCGGGGCGGGTGAGTATTCAAACTAATTATTTATAAGTAGTAATGAATTCGCCAGTAAATAACTGAACCCGCTGGACACGAACTGAACCCTTCAGTAGGCGTCACCGAGTTGCTGCAAGGCGTTTGCCACTTCGTCCATCTGGACATCATCTGGCGTCTGCAGCTTGCCGCCCAGTCCCTTCAAGGCCGAGGCGCCGTCCTGCCTGAGCGCAGCAATCGCGAGCGCCGCATCTTTTGGCAATGCAAAGCCGTGGCTTTGAAGCAACAGCCGACCATCGGCTGCGAGCAGCTTGAAATAGAACTGGCCATCGGTTTCGCGGTATTGCTTGAAGCTGGGCAGACTGGTCTTTGTCGGCTTTGATTTCGCAACAGGGGCTGCGGGAGCTGCCAGTCGGCGCAGGCCTACGGCCTCACGCAACTCGCGCATCAGCGGTGTAGCCATGCGCCTGGCCTTGTGTGCGCCTGCCTGCAGGATGGCTTCAATCTTTTCGGGGTTGCCGAGCAGTTCTTTGTAGGCCTCGCGCATGGGCGCGATATCCTGGTCTATGCGTTCAAACAGCTTTGCTTTAGCATCGCCCCAGCCGATGCCATCAGCATAGGCCTGGCGCATGGCGACGGTTTCGTCGGCGCTGGCAAAAGCCTGGTAAATCTGGAACAGCGCAGAGCCCTGCACGTCCTTGGCTTCACCGGGCGCGCGCGAGTCGGTCACGATGCCGGCAATCAGCTTTTTGAGCTCTTCGCGCGAAGCAAAAAGCGGGATGGTGTTGTCATAGCTCTTGCTCATCTTGCGGCCATCCAGACCCGGCAGTGTGGCAACCGACTCCTCGATCAGCGCCTCTGGCAAAACCAGACGGTCACCGTACAAATGGTTAAAGCGCTGCGCCATGTCGCGTGCCATTTCAATGTGCTGGATCTGATCACGACCCACCGGCACTTGTGTAGCGCGGAACATCAGGATGTCGGCGCCCATCAGCACCGGGTACATGAACAACCCCGCTGTGACATCTGCATCCGGGTCATTGCCGGCTGACTCGTTTTTGTCAACCGAGGCCTTGTAGGCATGCGCACGGTTCAGCACGCCCTTGCCGGTGACACAAGTCAGAAGCCAGGTGAGCTCGGGGATTTCAGGAATGTCCGACTGGCGATAAAACGTGACGCGTTCAGGGTCCAGCCCCGCGGCCAGCCAGCTGGCTGCGATTTCGAGTGTCGAGCGCTGGATGCGGGCAGGTTCATCACATTTGATCAGCGCGTGGTAGTCGGCCAGGAAGTAAAAGCTTTCAGCGCCGGCGCCCTTGCTGGCAGCGACCGAAGGCCGGATCGAGCCGACGTAATTGCCAAGGTGGGGCGTACCGGTGGTTGTGATGCCGGTCAGGAAGCGTTGGGGTGATGGAGAGTTCATGCGCAAGGGTTTTATCGAAACAGGGTCAGCAGCGGCAGGGTCAGGAAATTAAGCACGCCGTAGCCGAAGGCCATCAGAGGGCGCAGCCAGTAAGTGCCCACCACGCCGGCAATCACCAGTCCCATCACGACAAAGAAGCCCCAGGGCTCGATGCGGGCGACCCATTGGGCTTGCCTGAAGGGCAAGAGGCCGACGAGGATGCGGCCGCCGTCCAGCGGAGGAAGCGGAAACAGGTTGAAGGCCCACATCACCAGGTTGACAAGTGCACCGGCCTGCGCCATCTGTATAAAAAATCGTTCCTGGACACCGAAGCCGGCCATGACAACCAGCGCCAGTGCCCACAGAATTGCCTGTGCAAAATTCGACGCTGGCCCGGCCAGTGCAACCCAGACCATGTCGCGCTTGGGATTGCGCAGGTTGCCAAAATTGACCGGCACGGGCTTGGCGTAGCCGAATAAAAACGCCCCCGAAGTCGCGAAGTAAAGCAGCAGCGGCATGGCGATGGTGCCGATGGGGTCGATGTGCTTGAGCGGGTTCAGCGTGACGCGGCCCAGCGTCCAGGCGGTGTTGTCGCCAAAGTATCTGGCGACATAACCATGAGCCGCCTCATGGATCGTGATGGCGAACAGCACAGGCAAAGCATAGATGGCGACGGTTTGAATCAGGTTGGAGATGTCCATCCTCCGATTGTCTCAGACGTGTAGCAGCAGCCGGCGTGCCGGCCATGTCACCCTACAGACCGAAGATCGCCACGTCTCCGCGTCCCTGGCGAATCAACACCGGCTCGTCGCCGTCGCCCATCGGCGTCAGGTCAACCACGGTGGTGGGCTCCTGTGGGCAGGCACCAGCATCAATGACCGCGGCCAGTTCGTGCTCCATCAGGTCGCGAATGGCGTGGGCATCGTTGAGCGGCTCGGTCTCGCCGCGTGGAATCAGCGTGGTGGCCAGCAGGGGTGCACCGTGCAGTTCGAGCAGGCATTGCAGGGTTTTGTTAGCGGGCACACGCAAGCCTATGGTCTTGCGCGACGGATGGCTCAGGCGACGCGGCACTTCTTTGCTGGCTTCAAGAATGAAGGTGTAGGGGCCGGGTGTTGCGGCTTTGAGCAGGCGAAACTGCTTGTTGTCCACCCGTGCGTAATTGGCCAGCTCACTGAGGTCTCGGCACAGCAGCGTCAGGTGGTGTTTGTCATCGACGCCGCGAATGCGCCTTAGGCTGTCGGCAGCAGCCTTGTCGTCCAGGTGGCAGACCAGCGCATAGCTTGAATCGGTCGGTACGGCTGCGATGCCGCCGCGCGCCAGCAGGCTGACGGCCTGTTTCAGCAGCCGCGTGTGCGGATTCTCGGGGTGAACTTCGAAAAACTGGGCCATGGCTATACGGTTTCTAGGCTTCCACCGGCTGCACTTCAAGCTGCCTCGCCGTGCGGCTTTCGCGAACCGCCAGCCACGCGCCACCTGCACCGCAGACCGCAATCATGGCGATGCCCACCATAGACCAGCCGTCCGGCACATGCGAGAAAACGATCCAGCCACCCAACATGGCAAAGCCGATTTGCGCATACAGATACGGGGTTAGCGAGGCCGCAGGTGCGCGCTTGTAAGCCAGGATCATGACGAAGTGTCCAATAGCCGCGAGAGTTCCCATCAAAAGCAAAAGGCCCCACAGCGCCCATGAAATCTGCGAGGTCCAGACGAAGGGCACAGCAAGTGATGCCAGCAATGCACCTACCCAGCCGGTGTACATATGCATGGTGACAGGATCTTCGGTCCGCGCCAGCTTGCTGGTCAGCACCTGGAACCACGAGTTGCAGGCCACCAGGCCAAGCGGCAGCAACGTCGCCCAGTTGAAGGTATCTGCACCCGGGCGGATGATGACCATGGTTCCGATAAAACCGCCGGCCACCAGCAGCCAGCGGAGCGGCGAGACCTTCTCTCCCAGCGTTGTCGATGCCAGCAGCGTGATGATCAGCGGCGTGATCATCACAATCGCGGTGAACTCGCCCACCGGCAGGTAGCGCAAGCTTAAAAAAGCAAACAGGCTGGTCAGAAGCAGCAGCACGCCGCGAAGCACCTGGAATTTCGGGTGCGCGGTTTTCAGCACCGCCAAACCGCGCGTCGGCAAGACAACCAGGGTGGTAGCCAGCGCCTGGAATACATAGCGAAACCACAGCGCCATCACCAGGGGGACGCTGGCCGTAACATATTTGGTGGTGGTGTCCAGCGACGCAAAACATGCCATCGCCGTGACGGTCAGGACGATGCCTGCCAGCGGGCCGCCAGCTTCGGGCGCAGCCGCGCGGCTCACTGGATGCGGTCCGCCAGCAGCTCCCACACTGGCGTCAGGTCACCGGGTAAAAACGGCAGGCTGCCCAGGTCGATGCGGCTTTCTTCAGGGCTGTGGAAGTCGCTGCCGCGTGACGCAGCCAGACCAAATTCCTTTGCCGTTTCAGCGTACTTCACGTATTCCTGCGCAGTGTGGCTACCGGTGACGACTTCAACACCGCGGCCTCCGTGAATCTTGAATTCAGTAAACAGTGCGTATTCTTCGTTCGGGGTAAATTTATAGCGTGCCGGATGAGCCACGATGGCCATGCCGCCCGCCTTGGTGATCCAGTTCACAGCATCCTTCAGGGACGCCCAGCGATGCGGCACATAACCGGGCTTTCCTTCGGTCAGGTACTTTCTGAATACTTCCGCAGTTTCCTTGCACACGCCGCTTTCCACCAGAAACCTTGCAAAGTGTGTACGGGAGATGAGCTCGGGGTTGCCGACAAACTTCAGCGCACCTTCGTAAGCGTCCTTGATACCGACTTTGGCAAGGCCATCGGACATTTCCCTGGCGCGCTGGCCGCGGCCCCCGCGCGTGTTGCGCAGGCCCTGCACCATGTCAGGATTATCCGGATCGAAACCCAGGCCCACGATATGTACGGTTTCGCCGGCAAAGGTTACGGATATCTCGGTGCCCGTCAGGTAGCGCATGCCCTGCGCGTGGGCTGCTGCGGCGGCGCGATGCTGGCCACCGATTTCGTCATGGTCCGTCAGTGCCCACAATTCGACCCCGTTGGTTTTGGCACGCTCGGCGAGCTGTTCCGGGGTGAGGGTGCCGTCCGACACCACGGAGTGGCAATGCAGGTCGGCGTTCAAAATGGAAGCTGGGGAGGTTATGGTCGAAACGGTCACCGTTTCATTCTAGGCCTTGCGGCGTTAAGCTGTAGCCTTTGCCAAAATGCCTGCCCGTCCAATGTGGGTGTAGCGGCCACTTAGCGGCCCAGCCGAACGAAAGACCGACGCCATGATTGTTGTTCATCACCTGAATAATTCGCGTTCTCAGCGCGTCCTCTGGCTGCTTGAAGAGCTGGGCCTGAATTACGACATCACGCGCTATGAACGCGATCGCAAAACCATGCTGGCGCCTGCTTCACTGCGCGCGGTTCATCCGCTTGGCAAGTCACCCGTCATTACCGATGGTGAGCTGACGCTGGCAGAATCCGGCGCGATCATTGAATACCTGGTGGAACGTTACGGACAGGGCCGGCTCGCGCCACCTGCCGGCAAACCTGCCTACCTGCGCTACCGCTACTGGATGCACTACGCCGAAGGTTCGCTCATGCCGCCGCTGCTGCTCAAGCTGGTGTTCGACAAAATTGAAACCGCACCGATGCCGTTTTTCATCAAGCCGATTGCCAAGGCCATTTCAGGCAAGGCGAAGAGCGGTTTTATCACACCGCAAATCACCACGCATTTGAATTATCTTGAAGCCGAGCTGGGCAAAAGTACCTGGTTTGCAGGAAACGATTTTTCTGCAGCTGATGTTCACATGAGTTTCCCCATTGAAGCGGCTGCTGCCCGCGGCGGACTTGACGCCAGCCGGCCGCGCTTAATGGATTATTTAAGCCGCATTCACGCCCGACCGGCTTATAAAAAGGCGCTTGAGCGTGGCGGTGAATTCAATATTGCGAGCTAACCGCGGCCTGCCATCACGCCAGCACAAGCCACGTTCAACGAAAACCGAAATAAGACAGCACGGCACCAATGATGACGACAAGGCCGACGATGTAGATGATGGTGTTCATGGTTGCTGTTTCCTTGGTGCGTGAAGCTTTTGGGAAGCGCATCGACGTGAGCGCTTTGTGAAAGTCATGATGCCCTCAGGTGGCAGGAAAGGATGTAGGTTTTATCTGCAAGCGGCCGTCGGACAAATGCACTGCGTCGCGCGACAAGAAGTTCAGCCGGCATGCACGACATCATTCCGAGGACTTGTGCGACGCTATATATTTAATAGCTACAGGCGCACGTTTTACGGCGGTTCCGGGCGCTTTCTATGGGTCAAACTAGATTTCTGCGCCTTCCACCAGAAAACGTACGCGCCGCACACCCTGCCATTCATCTGCGTCGAGGCGAAAGGCCAGTTTGACGCGGGCTGGCAGCGGCTCGGTATGGCCAAACCAGATGCCGTCGACCGGCTGGCCCTGGTGTTTGAGCTTGAGCGACAGGTGCTTTTCACCGACCAGGCGCTGCGACACCACCTCAACTTCTTCACTGAAGGTGGGCGCGGCAAAACCCTGGCCCCAAACCTCCTTGTGCAGCGTGTCGACGATGTCGGTTCGGCGGTACTCGGCGGGCAGCGGGCCGTCGGTGTCGATGCGCCGCGTCAGGGTGGCGGCGTCCAGCCACTCGCGGGCGACTTGCTGGAAGGTGTACTCGAACAACTCGAAATGCTTTTCGGCAATCGTGCAGCCGGCCGCCATGGCGTGGCCGCCAAACCGCAGCAAGACCTCGGGCTGACGTTTGGCCACCAGGTCCAGCGCATCGCGCAGATGAAAACCGGGAATCGAGCGACCAGAGCCCTTGATTTCATGCTCTTTGCCCGGCGCCTGACTGGCGGCAAAAACAAAGGTCGGGCGGTGCAGCTTGTCCTTGATGCGCGAGGCGACGATGCCGACCACGCCTTCGTGAAAGCTCGGCTCAAAAATCGCAACTGCTGGCGGCGGCCCCTCTTCCCCGTTGATGTCCATGTCAACCATCGCGTCTGCGGCCAGCTGGGCCTGCTCGCGCATGTCTGACTCGATATCTCGGCGCTCGCGGTTGATACCGTCCAGCGTACGCGCCAGTTCGTCGGCTCGCGCCGCATCATCTGTCAGCAAGCACTCGATGCCCAACGTCATGTCACTCAGCCGCCCCGCTGCGTTGATGCGCGGGCCGAGGGCAAAGCCAAAATCGAAGGTGGT
>JANYFF010000228.1 GCA_025362825.1 Polaromonas sp.
CCCCTCGGTCAAGGGCCCAAGTTACCTGGGCGTACATCTGCGCTTTGGCACGGTGTCCATCCGGATGCTTGCACGCAAGGCACTGGAGCGCCAACGTCAGAACAGCGAGGGTGCGGCCGTCTGGCTGAGTGAGTTGATCTGGCGCGACTTTTATGCGCAGATTCTGAGTAATTTTCCGCATGCGGCGCACGAGGCCTTCAAACCCGAATACGCCTTGATCACCTGGAAAAAAGGCCCAGAAGCCGACCAACTCTTCAAGTCGTGGTGCGATGGCCGCACGGGTTACCCGCTGGTCGACGCCGCTATGGCGCAGATCAACCAGACCGGCTATATGCACAACAGGCTGCGCATGGTGGTGGCGAGTTTTCTGGTCAAAGACCTGGGGCTGGACTGGCGCCTCGGCGAGCGTTATTTTACAGAACAGCTCAATGACTTCGACCTGGCCTCCAACAATGGCGGCTGGCAGTGGGCCGCCAGCAGCGGCTGTGACGCGCAACCCTATTTCAGGATTTTCAATCCCGTCAGCCAGAGCGAAAAGTTCGATGCCGATGGCAAATTCATCCGCAGGTACTTGCCGGAACTTGAAAAGCTGCCTTCCAAAGCGTTGCACGCCCCTTGGTTGGCGACGCCGATTGAGCTGGCTGCGGCAGGGGTGGAACTGGGCCGCAACTACCCGTTTCCGGTGGTCAGGCATGACGAAGCGCGGGCACTGACACTACAGCGTTATGCGGTGGTCAAGCGGTCGTGAAGGTTTTGAGAGCGCCTTGCTATATTAATCATAGTTAGAAATGCCCGGATTACCGGGGCCGCGGGCACTTTTACCCCCAAAAACCGCTTCAAACGACCTGAAACGTCCGGAATGGCCCGGAATAGCCTTATTCCATTTTCATTTAAATGCGAGATTAGGCGCGAAGCCGCAGACAGTGCTGTAGCACGGCAAAGCGAAGCGCCAATATATCGCTTTGAAATGGGAGTGGAATTAAACCGGTACTCCCACGTTGCAGTAGTGCCGCACCAGGCTCATCAGCTCTTCTTCGGCATAGGGCTTGCCAAGGTAATGGTCCACGCCAAGCTCCCGCGCATGGTCGCGGTGTTTTTCAGCGATGCGTGACGTGATCATCACGATGGGCAGGTCTTTCAAGCGGGCATCGCCCCTGATATTGCGCGCCAGATCGAAGCCGTCCATGCGCGGCATCTCGATATCTGACAGCACCACCGACGGACGCTCGTCCTGCAGGCGTTCCAGCGCCTGCAGGCCATCGGCCGCCAGCGTCACGCGGTAGCCTTCGCGCTGCAGCAACCGCTGCGTCACGCGGCGAACCGTGATGGAGTCATCGACCACCAGGATGAGTGGAATTTGCGGTGCCACCGGCAACACGAAGCTCGGTGCACGCTCGGTTGATGACGCCTCAAGCACATGCGGCTCGGCTTTGTCCGAACTCAGGGCACGCGCCTGCTCGCCATAGATTGTTGCCAGCGCAACCGGGTTGTAAATCAGCACCACGGCGCCCGAAGCCAGCACCGACATGCCCGCCAGACCCGGCAAACGGGACAGCTGCGGCCCGAGATTCTTGACCACAACCTCCTGGTTGCCAAGCACTTCGTCGACGTGCAGCGCTATACGCTGCGCTGCACTTCGGAAAATAACGACAGATGATGTTTTGGCCTGCACATCGACGCTGCGGTGCGACGACTGCAGCAGCGCGCCCGACCAGAAGAACGGTACGGACTCGCCGCCAACGTCCAGGACGCCGGTGTTATAGGCCTGCTGTAACTCTTTGGCGGGCGTACGGCGCACGGTTTCAACCACGTTGGCGGGCACACCCACAGAAAGGTTGCCTGCGCGCACCATCACCACCTGCGTAACCGCCGTCGTCAGGGGCAGTATCAATTTGAAATGCGTGCCTTTGCCTGCGACGGTGGTGGTCTCGATCCGGCCACCGACAGCGTTGACCTCTGATCGCACCACATCCATGCCAATGCCACGGCCGGACAATTCAGTCACCTCAGAAGCAGTTGAAAAGCCCGGCATAAAAATCAGGTTGGCAGCCTCCTGGTCTCCAAGCGACTGGTCTGCCGTCAACAGGCCGAGTGCCAGCGCTTTTTCACGGATGCGCTTGAGGTCAAGTCCAGCGCCGTCGTCGCTGAACTCGACGGATACGTCGTTGCCAACCTGGCGCAAATGGACAACGATCAACCCGATAGCCTCCTTGCCGGCAGCCGCACGAACCTCTGGCGTCTCTATCCCATGGGCCACGCAGTTGCGCAGCAGGTGTTCAAACGCCGGCATCATGCGGTCCAGCATCCCGCGGTCCATTTCAATGGTGCCGCCTTCAAGGTCAAGCCGGACCTGCTTGCCGGTTTCCTTAGAAGCCTGCCGCACAACACGGTAGACACGATCAGAAATACTTTCAAATTCAACCATCCGGGTACGCAGCAGGTCCCGCTGCAGTTCCCGCGTCTGACGAGCCTGGGCGATCAGGTCATCTTCGGTCGCCTCCACAGTGCGCTGCAAGGTGCGCTGCACGGTTGCAACGTCGTTCACCGATTCAGCCATCATGCGGGTTAATTCCTGCACGCGGGTAAACCGGTCGAACTCAAGCGGATCAAAACCGGCCTGGAGCTCCTTGGCCTGCGCCAGGCGCGACTGCATTTGGGTTTCTGCCTGCAGTTCAATGTCGCGTAGCTGTTGTCGCAGCCTGTTTAAGTTGCCGCTCATGTCGCCCAATGAGCTTCTCAGCTGGCCGAGCTCGACCTCAAGGCGCGAGCGCGTGATCATGACCTCGCCGGCCTGGTTGACCATCCGGTCAAGCAGCTGTGAACGCACCCTGATGGACGCCGAAGCGGCCTGGCGCAGCGGTTGTCTGGCAGTCGTCTGCGGCGCCGGAATCATGACCTTGCCCGAAGAAGGTGCGGCAACGGCATTCGGGGGCAGCAATTTGTCTCCGGTAGCGACATCCGGTTTAACGGCGGCCTGAACACCAGGGGCAACAACGGGAGTCACCATCGCCAAAGGCGCGGTAAACAGTGCCGCAACGGGCGCCGGCGGAGTGTCCACCTTGCGCAAATTCTCCAGCGTGTGCTGCATCGCGTCAAAGCGGTTCAGGAGCGGCTCAAAGTTTTGGGCAGCGGCTGAATCAGAACCGAGGTATTCGATTTCGGATTCAATCCTGTGCGCCATTTCACCAAGGCGCAAGGCGCCTGCGAGACGGGCGCTGCCCTTGAGCGTGTGCAGTGCGCGCAAGACTTCCATGCGGGCACTTTGGTTGTCTGGTCGCGCAGACCACTGACGCAGCGCTCCGCCCAACTGGGGCATCAACTCGGCGGCTTCTTCATCAAAAATCGGGAAGAGCTCGGGATCTATGGCATCGACTGCATCAATTTCGTCGCCATCATCGCCCAAAAATCCGTCGATTGAAGCAATCGATGGTGACGCAACAAACGACGGCAAAGGCGCCACAACCTGGGTATGGATGATGGGCTTGATCGTCGCCACGACGGGCTCTTCGTTCGTCACTGTCGCTGCTTGCAAGGGTTCGTTACTTGATTCCGGCTCTTGCCTTGGTTTGGGCATGTCGACCGTAGCAGGTGGTGTTGCGACCGAAGCAGGCGCGGCCAGATCGGCAGCTTCTTCAGGTGGCGCTTCATCGGGCACGTCGAAATCGGCATCATCGGCGGGCAATATGGAAACCAGATCGGCGAACTCAAGATGGCGCAAACCTTCAAGCACACGGCTATCGGGCGCCTTCAGGAAGCCGGCCGCAAACTGGTGCAACAGGCGACGGATGTCTTCGGCTGCATCAACAAAAAGACCGGCATATTGGCTTGCCGCACTCTGGCTGTGATGTGCCTGCGATTGCTGTAGGGCATGCTCAAGCGCACGGGCGATCTCAGACAGGGCCTCAAATCCGACGGTCGCAGAACTGCCAGCCAACGAATGCGCCAGCGCCACGGTCGAATCACCGATTGGCTGGTGAAATTCAATAGCCCATTCAGACACCTCGGTGACCAGACGGCGCGACCATTCGTCCGCCTCATTGAGGTACACGTTGTACAGCGGAATCCCGATGCGCAAGGCACCGATGACCTTGACCTGTTCATCAACACCGGTATCACTTGCTGCTACGGCATCTGCTGTTGTTGCGAGGTTCACACCGTCCACCGCAGGCACATCGGTCGTATCAGCTAAAGCTGAAACAGGGCCTGCATTTTCAATCGTCAGGTCGTCGAACGAGATTTCAACAGCCGGTGTTTCAATCGCTATCGCTTTTGCATCTACTTGCAGCAAAGCTGCTGCGGTCAGGAACTGCGCATCAAAATCAGCATCCGAAAGGTCCATTACCTCCGAGCTGTCAGATACTGAGGTATCTTGGGCGGACGCAGCCGCAGGCTCGAGCAACTCAAGGTCCACGGGAATTTCGGAAACCTCAATACTTTTCAGCACCGATGTGGCAGCGGGCAACCCGTCAAAGCCGGACAATGCCGACAGGCTGTCAAAGTCAATGCCTCGTATGTCTTCTACGGCATGGCTAGCGGACTCTGCCGGGGCT
>JANYFF010000594.1 GCA_025362825.1 Polaromonas sp.
ATTTTGAATGTTTGACTTAAGAGAAAGAGAAGCGGAGATGGATACACCACTTCGTCGAAATGCCGAGACGCCCCCGCACGGGGTGACCACGGCCTCCCCCGTGGGAGCGACTGACACGCATACCAGGAGCGGCGTCACGGAGACGCCCCTCAAAGGCATCCGGCCCAATATTGTGCAGTCCATACGTGCTTTTCGCGTACAGGAACTGCAGGATGCAGCGACGCAACTCAACCAGCATTTTCTGTATGCAAATCTGGGCAATGCCCAGAGTAAGCAGGACATTCTGGACATGATTGCGGCGCAGTACACGTTTCCGGCCCACTTCGGCAAGAACTTCGATGCGTTGTACGACTGCATGACCGACCTGGTTCACAAATCAGGCCCGCAACCCGGTTTTATCGTGGTGCTTGAGCAGATTCCTGCGCACGCCAAGTTTGACAAGGAAGCGCGTGAGCAGTTGCTGGACATCTTCAGGGATGCGGCAGATTACTGGGCGGATCGAAAGATACCGTTCAGATGCTTTTATTCTTTTCTGTAGCCCGCTCCCCAGACATCGGCCAAGGGGATCGGGCTAATCAGGCCCTACAGGTAGTAGCAGAAGGCGATGAAGCCATGCCTACAGATAAACTGATCGACATTTCACCGCTCGCGCTGCGCATGAGCAGCCCGTTCAACGCAGGTTACTGGCTGGCAGCTGCCTGAGCACTGCACCGGTCACCTGAGCGATTGAAAAGCCCGTCACAACGACAGTTGTGCCGGGCTTTTTTCATGGCGACGCGCTACCATGGCCCGACATCCCCCTCTACCTCTGTTAGCTGGTCGTGTAGCCATGAATTCTGTGACATCCTACAAACTCGCCGTCCCGCGCGTGTACCAACATGTGCGTCGGGGTAGCCTTCTTGACACCCTGGCAGCAAGCCATGCGCGTTACCCGCTGACCTGGATGGTCGGTTTGCCGGGCGCAGGCAAGACTTCGCTGGCTGCCCGATGGACAGAAGAATCCGGCAGGGCCAGCATCTGGTATCGCCTCGAAGAAAGCGATGCCGATGTCGCGGGATTGTTCAATGCGCTGTCCCACGCCGCCGGCACCGGGGTAGCCTTGCCGCTCTGGTCACCCGACAACCATGCCGACCTGGCCGGCTTTGCGCGCAGGTTTTTCTCCGGCTTGGGGGCCGCTCCGCTGACGCTGGTACTGGACGACTGCCACCGCGTTCCTGACGACAGTCCGACCCTGATGATGCTGGAGCATGCCCATGAAGTGTGTGGCGACAAGCTGCGCCTGGTGCTGATCAGCCGCCGCGCGCCACCCCCCGCATTGGCGCGTGGTGTGATGGGTGGCTGGCTTGGTGTGCTGGACGACCTGCGCCTGAAGCCGCCCGAAGCCCGCGAGATGGCCGAAGCCTTGCGTGGGCGCAGCCTGTCAGAACCTGAGTCTGAAGCCTTGGCCCAGACGGATGGGTGGCTGGCCCATGTGTTGGCCCTGACCCGAAGCGTACCCACACAGAGCCTGTCAGGCGATACATCGGCGGCGGGCCTGGCCAGCCTTTCAACCCTGCGCGTGGGCGAGTTTCTGGCAGCGGAATTGCTGACCGCGTTGCCCAAACCCTACCGCGCCAGCCTGCGCCATCTCGCAGAGTTGCCTGAAATTCCACAATCGCTGGCGAGCGCTTCAAATGGATATGCCCCACTCCCGCCAGAAGTCGCCGGGCTACTGGCGAGCCTGTCAGAGCAGCGCTACTTTGTGGACAGCACCGCGCAGGGCCACTGGCGGCTGCATGACCTGTTGCGCGATGCCTTGAGGAGCCGGAACCTGCTTGAGGAAAGCCCGGTCCAGCTGGCGCAGATTCGCGGTGATCTTGCCGACCGGGTGGCGGTCCTCATGCCCGAAGCAGCCATGCAGCTGCGTGTGCTGGCCCAGGATGTTACCGGCGTGCTGGCCCTGCTGCAGATCCACGGCGACGTGTGGTTGTCGCGCGGGCTGCACCACACGGTGTTCGACTGGCTCACGGCCCTGCCGGCCAGCAGCGATGATGCCACGGCCGCCGCCATCGGCCTGTGGCGCGCGCAGGCCTTGCTGCCACTTGAGCCTGAAGCCGCCAGGCCGCTGTTTGCCGCTGCACGCAAGGCCGGTGTGGCCGCGCGCGACGCACAGCGCGCCTACAGCGCCTGGTGTGGAGAGGTTGCCAGCTATGTGGTGCAGTGGGGCGCGGTGCAGGGTCTGGCCGACCTGGTGGACGATCTTGAAGCGCTGCACAGCGCGCTCGGGCCGCCCACGGGTGACCTGGCTTTTCGTACCAGCGCCGATGCGCTGACGGCGCTGATGTATGGCCGCGCCGAAGACCCGCGCATGACGCGCTATGCCGAGGCCACAGCGCGTGCCGTCGCCCATGCACCCGACGCCGGCGCGCGCATCACCGCAGCCGGTCAGTTGCTGATTTACAAGCTCTGGTGGGCCGGTGACTTTCCCGGTGGTCGGGCGCTGTATGACGCCTTTGACGGCGAGGTGTCGGCGGGCGAACACCTGGCGGCCCTGCCCCGGCTGGTGTGGTGGTCCTGTGCGTCGATTGTTGACTGGCAATGCGGCCTGCCGCAGGACTGCTATGACAAGGTCGAGCGCGGCCTGGCGCTTGCCGAGTTCAGCGGGATTCACGTGCGGGACTTCTTCCTGCTGACGCAGGGCATTTTTTGTGCCTTGAGCCAGCAGGACTGGCTGCGGGCCGAGCATTACCTTGGCCAGCTGGCGCGCACCGAGCGCACCCACCGGCGGCTTGACGCCATGGTGCACCACTTTTTTCGCAGCTGGTATTGCCTGTGCCGTGGCGATGCCCGCACCGCGCTGGCCCATGCCCAGACGGCCTGGCCGATGGCCGAAGCCATGGGCTCGACCTTCCACAAAATCATTGTGCTGTCGGCGCTGGCCCCGGCCTGCGTGCATTGCGGCGACATCGAAGGCGCCAACCAGGCTTATCGAACCCAGCTGGCACTGGCCAAGGCGGCGCGCAACCCGACCTTCAGCTTCATCGCGTTTTGTGCTGGTGCCGAAATCGCCATG
>JANYFF010000267.1 GCA_025362825.1 Polaromonas sp.
GCCTTTTCAAAACCCTTGTTTGCGCCAACTACCGCGTCGTTGCCGAAGGAGTCGTCAACGTGCACCACGGCAATGCGATTGACGCCCAGCGTATGCATGTGCGTGACGGCTTTTTCGGTTTCACGCTGGTAGCTTGACCGCACATTGAAGATGTATTTGTTGACAGGCTTGTGCAACAGCATGGCGCCGGTGGACGGTGCAATCAGCGTGATGCCGTACTCCTGGAGCAGCGGCATGATCGCCTCGGTGTGCGGCGTTCCGCGGTTCATGAACAGCGCGACCACATTCTTTTCGGTGATCAGGGTTTTGGCGTTGCTGGCCGCCAGCTTGGTATCAAACTTGTCATCCATGGTGATCAATTCAATTTTTTCACCACGAATGCCGCCTTTGGCATTGATGCTGTCGATATAGAGGTGCGCCCCCTCCACGGCCTCCTTGACGGTAGCTGCAACCGGCCCGGTGATGCCCACGGTTTGCCCGATCAGGATTTGCGCCTGAGCGGCATGGCTTATGGCAGCGAAAACCAGCGCTGCACACCATTTGTAGTGTCTTTTCATGTTTGTCTCCTTGATAAATCCAGTTTAGGCCGCTGATAAAGAGATTGCCATGTGGAAGCTGCGTGCGTGATAACCACATGGCGCGCTGGGCTGCCCCCGGTGCCTAGAATGTTTGACCTCTTCAGGAAAGCACCGAATAGATGACTCAGGGAACCATCCGCATTCGCGGCGCGCGCCAGCACAATCTCAAGAACCTTGACCTCGACATCCGCACCAATGAAATGACGGTGGTGACCGGCCCCAGCGGTTCCGGCAAGTCGTCTCTGGTGTTTGACACGCTGTTTGCGGAAGGCCAGCGCCGTTACGTCGAAACCTTTTCGGCTTATGCGCGGCAGTTTCTGGACCGTATGGACAAGCCGGCTGTTGACAAGGTTGAGGGCGTACCGCCGGCGATTGCGATTGATCAGACCAACCCGGTGCGCTCGTCGCGTTCCACGGTCGGCACCATGACCGAGCTCAATGACCACCTGAAGCTGCTGTACGCGCGCTCGGCCCAGCTCTTCGACAAGCAGACGGCCCAGGCCGTACGGCACGACAGCCCGGAATCCATTTACGCCGAGATCATGGCGCGCACGAACGAAACCGACCGGGTCGTGATGACCTTCCCGGTCGAGTTGCCGGGCAACACGAGCGAAGAGCAGTTGGCGCAATGGCTGTCGGCCAGCGGTTTCACGCGTGTGCATGCACAGCGCGACGTGGCCACGCCGGCCGGACCGCATAAGTTGCTGGATGTGGTGGCTGACAGGTTCCGGATCCAGAGCATTGAAAAAGCACGTGCTGTTGAAGCGATTGAAACGGCACTCAAGCGTGGCGGGCGGCTGAATGTTTATGTGACGCATGCGGAGGAAGCAGGTGGCGCCCAAGAAGAGATGTGGCGTTTCTCCACCGGCCTGCACTGCCCCGACAGTGACACGCGCTACACCGAACCGACGCCTTCGCTGTTTTCGTTCAATTCAGCGATGGGTGCATGCACCATCTGCAAGGGGTTTGGCCGCGTCATCGGTGTCGACTACGGCCTGGTGATACCCAATGACAAGCTCACGCTGCGTGCGGGCGCCGTCAAGGTGATGCAGACACCGGCCTGGAAAGAAGCCCAGGACGACCTGATGCGCCACGCCGAGGCCACCGGTATTCCGCGTGACACGCCCTGGTACAAGCTCACACCCGAGCAGCAGGCGTGGGTCATCAACGGTTCACCCAGCTGGAACGGTAAGTGGAACCAGCACTGGTTCGGTATCAAACGCTTTTTTGAGTACCTTGAAAGCAAGTCGTACAAAATGCACATCCGCGTGCTGCTGTCCAAGTACCGCAGCTACACCCCTTGCGAGACCTGCGGCAGTGCGCGCCTGAAGCTGGAGTCACTGCTTTGGCGGCTGGGCACGAAAGAAGCCTCCGACGCGGTGCTGCCGGCTGTCGAACGCTTCATGCCTGTGGGCGTGCAATGGACGCGCGCGCAACTTGAAGCCATGCCAGGCCTGTGCCTGCATGACCTCATGCGTTTGCCGATTGACAGGCTGCAGAAATTTTCGGCCAGCCTGTCGTTTGCCGCGGCCGATGATGATGCGGAGAAAAAGGCGCTGAAGTCGTTGTTTGAAGAAATCCAGACGCGACTTAAATATCTCTGTGACGTGGGCATTGGCTACTTGACGCTGGACCGGCAAAGCCGCACGCTGTCGGGCGGCGAAGTGCAGCGCATCAACCTCACAACCGCGCTGGGTACCTCGCTGGTCAACACCCTGTTTGTGCTGGACGAGCCGTCCATCGGTCTGCATCCGCGCGACATGAACCGCATCACCCAGGCCATGCACCGTCTGCGCGATGCCGGCAACACGCTGGTGGTGGTCGAGCACGACCCCGCAGTGATGTTGGCAGCTGACCGCATGATTGACATGGGCCCTGGCCCCGGTGAAAAGGGCGGGCAGATTGTGTTTGACGGCACCCCGGAAGACCTCAAGCATGCCGACACGCTGACAGGCGCTTATCTGGGCTCGCGCAAGACGGTGGGCATGGGTGCCAAGCGGGCAGTGACCGACAGCACGCCAAGGCTGATTCTGGAGGGCGCGCGTGACCACAACCTGAAAAACCTGACGGTTGATTTCCCGCTCCAGCGACTGGTTGTGGTGACCGGCGTCAGCGGCTCGGGCAAGTCAACACTGATGCAGGACATACTGGCGCCGGCACTGCTGCGCCAGTTCGGCAAGGCGACCGAAACCCCAGGCCTGCACGATCGGTTGATGGGTGCAGACCATTTGACCGATGTGGTGTTTGTGGACCAGTCGCCGATTGGAAAAACGGCACGTTCCAATCCTGCCAGCTATGTCGGTGCGTGGGATGCCGTGCGCGACATCTTTGCGCAGGCGCCGCTGGCAAAGCAGCGCAGCTACACCGCGTCGAAGTTCAGCTTCAACAATGGCGATGGGCGCTGCCCAACCTGCGGCGGCTCGGGGTTTGAACACGTCGAGATGCAGTTCCTGAGTGACGTTTACCTGCGATGCCCCGATTGCGATGGTAAGCGTTACAGGCCTGAACTTCTTGAAGTCACGATTGAACGCAAGGCCATCGGACAGACGGTCGGTCGCTTGCTGAATGTGTCGGATGTGCTGGACCTCACGGTGAGCGAAGCCGTGCAACTGTTTGCGCAAGACCGCGAAGTGGTGCGCGCACTGCAACCGATTGTCGATGTGGGTCTTGAATACGTGAAGCTGGGCCAGCCGGTACCAACGCTGTCGGGTGGCGAGGCGCAACGGCTCAAGCTGGCGGGTTTTCTGGCTGAAGCGAGCAGATCGGCCAGCAAAAGCCAAAGTGCCAGCAGGCAGGCGCTGGCCCTGAGAAACCCGAGCCGTGGCACGCTGTTTTTGTTTGACGAGCCAACCACAGGCCTGCACTTTGACGACATAGCCAAGCTCATGCGCGCGCTGCGCAAGCTGCTGGAGGCCGGCCATTCGCTCATCATCATTGAGCACAACCTCGATGTGATCCGGTCGGCCGACTGGCTGATCGACCTCGGTCCCGAAGGCGGTGAAGCCGGCGGCCTACTGGTGGCCGAAGGCACGCCTGAAGAGGTGCGCGAACACCCCACGTCGCACACGGCGCTGGCGCTTCGCGAGTACGAGCAGGCCATGGGCAAGGTACATGGCGTCGAGGAAGCGCGGCCTAAAGTCTGGAAGACGCGGCCGACTTTTTCGAATGACATCCAGATCGTCAACGCGAAAGAAAACAACCTCAAGAGCCTGTCGGTGAATATTCCGCGTGGCAAGTTCAATGTGGTAACCGGCGTGTCAGGCTCGGGAAAGTCGACACTTGCATTTGATATTTTGTTTAACGAAGGCCAGCGGCGCTATCTCGAATCGCTGAATGCCTATGCACGCAGCATTGTGCAGCCCGCAGGCCGGCCTGAAGTCGATGCGGTGTACGGCATTCCACCGACCGTGGCGATTGAACAGCGGCTGTCGCGCGGCGGCCGCAAATCGACTGTCGGCACGACGACAGAGGTCTGGCATTTCCTGCGCCTGCTCTACGTCAAGCTTGGCATACAGCACTGCACCAAGGATGATGCCGCCGTGATGCCGCAAAGCCCTGAAAGCATTGCCGCACAGCTATTGAAAAACTACCGCGGCAAGCACATTGGCCTGCTCGCACCGCTGGTAATTGCGCGCAAGGGCGTGTACACCGAGCTGGCCGACTGGGCACGGCCGCGCGGCTACACCCACCTGCGCATCGACGGTGAGTTTTTGCCGACGACAAACTTTCCGCGTATCGACCGCTTCAAGGAACACACGGTCGAGCTGCCGGTAGCTGACATTCATGTCACGCCTGAAAACGAAGCCGTGCTGCGCGCCGCGCTGGCGGTGGCACTGCAACACGGCAAGGGCGTGGTGCACGTGCTGGCGCCACTCGACGGCCTGCGCGGCGCCATGCTGGCCGGCACATCGACCAAGGCCATCGGACGGCTGGAGGCTTCGTCCACCAAGCGCGCATGCCCGGTTTGCAGCACGTCATATCCTGAACTTGATCCGCGCCTGTTCAGCTACAACAGCAAGCATGGCTGGTGCCCGGATTGCGTAGGCACTGGCGTCAAGCTCACCAAAGAGCAGCGCAAGGTGTTTGACGACTCCGTGCGCGATGACGACAACAAGGGCCGCGAGCAGAGCTTTGCCGAGCCAGAGGTTGAAGATGTCGTTGATACGGTGTGCCCCGGTTGCGAAGGCACGCGCCTGAACCGTCAGGCACGCGCTGTCAAGTTTGCGGGTGTAGGGATTTCCGATATCGCCAGCCTGTCGGTAACAGACGTGCGCGCATGGGTGGAAAAACTTGCGCTTGTCGGCCGGGAAGCCGGCATTGCCCGCGACCTGATTCCCGAGATCAAAAGCCGCCTTGAGTTTCTTGAAGACGTGGGCCTGGGCTACCTGACGCTGGACCGTGGCGCACCGACGCTGTCGGGCGGCGAGGCGCAACGCATTCGCCTGGCGGCGCAACTGGGCTCTAACCTGCAGGGCGTTTGCTATGTATTAGACGAGCCGACGATTGGCCTGCATCCGCGTGACAACCAGATCCTGCTCCGCGCACTCGGCAAGCTCAGCGAACGCGGCAATACGCTGGTGGTGGTCGAGCACGACGAAGACACCATTCGCCGCGCCGACAACATCATCGACATCGGCCCCGGCGCCGGCAAGCGCGGTGGCCGGCTGGTCGGGCAGGGCACCGCGGCGCACCTGGCAACGGTCTCCGATTCACTGACCGGGCAATACCTGGCACACCCGCTGATCCATCCCCTGCAAGCGCGGCGCGAAACCCTGCCCGGGCAGGATGAAGTTGTCGCTGAGGCGGACACTGACCAGCCCGGTACTGTTGCTGCGAAGCCGGTCAGCAAGCAAAAGCAGGCCCTGCTCAAGGCGGCTGCGTTGAAAGCTGCTGCAGCAAATGCCAGTGCGCTGCACAATGCCGCGCCGGCAGCGGCTACGCCCTTTACATCGTGGCTCACAGTGGTCAAAGCCAACCTGCACAACCTCAAGGAAGTCAACATTACGGTACCGCTGTACCGGCTGGTGGCGGTGACTGGCGTTTCGGGCTCGGGCAAGTCAACGCTCGCGCGCGATGTGCTCCTGACCAACGTGCATGCTGCCGTGATGCAGCGTTCAACCAAAGCCGGACGCGACGCCGACGATGCAAACAAGCATCCGGCCTGGACGGGCTGCGAGCGCATTGAAGGCTACCGCGTGGTGGACCGCGTGCTGGAAGTCGACCAGACGCCGATTGGCAAAACGCCGCGGTCTTGCCCGGCCACCTACATCGGCTTTTGGGACACGATTCGCAAACTGTTTGCCGACACGCTCGAAGCCCGGGCGCGCGGCTATGCGGCTGGCCGCTTCTCCTTCAACACTGGCGAAGGCCGTTGCCCGACCTGCGAGGGCGCCGGCGTGCGGACCATCGGCATGAGCTTTTTGCCCGATGTGAAAGTGCTGTGCGAAACCTGTCATGGCGCGCGCTTCAACCCTGAGACCCTGGCCGTCACCTGGCGCGGCAAGAGCATTGGCGATGTGCTGAAGATGGAAGTTGATGAGGCCGTGGAGTTTTTCGCTTCCATGCCCAACATAGGTCATCCGCTGCAGTTGCTGAAAGACGTCGGCCTCGGCTACCTTACTTTGGGCCAGCCGTCGCCAACGCTCTCGGGCGGTGAAGCGCAGCGCATCAAGCTGGTGACCGAGCTCAGCAAGGTGCGAGACGACATCACTCGGCGCGGCCAGAAGGCGCCGCACACGTTGTATGTGCTGGACGAGCCGACGGTCGGCCTGCACATGGCAGACGTTGAAAAGCTCATCCATGTGTTGCACCGCCTGGTCAACGGTGGTCACAGCGTGGTGGTGATCGAGCATGATCTCGACGTGATTGCCGAGGCCGACTGGGTGATAGACCTCGGACCAGATGGCGGCAATGCCGGCGGCACGGTGGTCGCGGCAGCACCGCCCGAAACGGTGGTCAACCTGGGCACGCATACCGGCAACGCTTTGCGGGCGGTGCTGGCGCGGGCAGTCGGTTGAACCCCCTGGTTGATAAAAAATTCTCGATTCAAATTGCTATCAAATAAATAGCTGAATGCGCCCGTATCACCGGGGACAGGACACTAAAACACCCTAAAACAGCTTGGCATGGGCGTGACACGGCTTCAGGTTTTCCCCTGATGCGCTTTGCACCGATGTCACGCATGATCTGGCGATTGATATCGTCAACCGACACCACCAACCGGAGTTTTCCATGCAACGTCGCCATCTTCTGCAAACCGCCGCTGCGCTCGCTGTTCCTGTGTTGGGCCAGCAGGCTAGCGCACAGGCTGCCTTTCCGGCTAAGCCGATCAAGCTGGTAATTGCGTTCCCGGCCGGCGGGCCGACCGATATCACCATGCGTTCGCTGGCCGACAACGCCTCGAAAATCCTCGGCCAGCCGGTCATTGTTGAAAACAAGCCTGGCGCCGGCGGCACCCTGCCTGCGCAGCAACTGCAAAGCGCGATTGCTGACGGCTATACCGTCGCGCAGATTCCGTTGGGCGTTTTCCGGATCGGCTACACCACCAAGGTCAACTGGGATCCGATCAAGGACATCAGCTACGTCATCAATGTCACCGGTTATGCGTTTGGCATCGTGGTGCCGGCCGATGGTCCGTTAAAGAGCTGGGCGGATTTTTTAGCCTTTGCAAAAGCCAACCCCGGCAAGCTGACCTATGGCTCGACGGGCACGCTGACCAGCCCGCACCTGACGACCGAGCTGATTGCACAGAAAGCCGGCATCCAGCTGCAGCACGTGCCTTACAAGGGCAGCGCCGACCTGACGCTGGCGCTGATCAGTGGGCAGTTGATGGCCGGCGCCGACAGCACCGGTTTTGCACCGCAGGTTGAGGCCGGCAAGCTTCGGGTGCTCAACACCTGGGGCGAAAAGCGGCTGGACAAATTTCCCAACGCCCCCACGCTGAAGGAGCTGGGCTATGACATCGTGCAGAACTCGCCCTTCGGCATTGGCGCGCCCAAAGGCACGCCGCCCGACGTGGTCAAGCGCTTGCACGACGCCTTCAAAAAGGCGATGGAAGAGCCCAGCTACGTTGCTGCACTGGCCCGCTATGACATGCTGCCCAACTATCTGAGCTCGGCCGACTACACAAAGTTTGCGCAGGACACCATCGGCCGTGAAAAGGTGTTGATCGACAAGCTCGGCCTGGCCAAGGGCAGCTGAAGCGCCTGCCCTAGTGCAGGCGTCCGGAAACGGCCAGCCCGACGAAGTCTGCGACGTATCATCAGTCGCATGCCTGTTGCTGATTCCGATTCCGTGCCTCTCTCCATGAACCCTCAACTGTCCGGCTGGCGCATGCCGGCTTCGGCGGCTTTCCCCATGCTGGCACTGGTGCTGTTTGCATTTTTTGCGGCAGCCAGCGCGCCTTCGCCGCTGTTTGTTGTGTTCCAGAATCAGTGGGGCTTCTCGCCCGCGCTGCTGACGGTCGCGTTTGCCATCTACGCGATTGCCCTGCTGATCTCGTTGCTGGTGGCAGGCTCGCTGTCTGACCATGTCGGCAGGCGTCCGGTGATTTTTGTCGCGCTGCTGCTGCAGGGCACTGCGATGCTGATGTTTTTGCTGGCGCGCGGCATAGCCGGTTTGCTGGCCGCGCGCATTGTGCAGGGCATAGCTACCGGCATGGCCAGCGGCGCGCTGTCGGCCGCAGTGGTTGAAGCTGCGCCTGAATCCAGAAAGCGCCTGGGCGCGCTGATCAGCAGCGTGTCGCCGCTGGCCGGACTGGCCGTCGGCGCGCTGCTGACCGGCATGGCCGTGAAGCTGACCAGCCATCCGGTACCGCTGGTGTTTGGTGTGCTGTCTGCTATTTGTGCGTGCGGTGCGGTGGCAATCTTCTTCATTCCTGAGACTGCCACACGGCGCTTGGGCGCACTGGCTTCGCTGGTCCCACGCATGTCGGTGCCAATTCAGGCGCGCGTTGAATTCATGCGCGGCTTGCCGGTCATGGTCGCTGTGTGGTCGTTGGGCGGGCTCTACCTGTCGCTGGTTCCGTCGATGCTGCAACAGGTCTTCCATATCCACAACGGGCTGGTCAATGGCCTGGCCATCGCCACCATGTTTGGAGTTGGTTCGGTATCACCCTCGCTGTTCAGGCGGTTCGCGCCGCCGCTGGCACGCGCCATCGGCATGAGCAGTATTGCTGGCGGGGTGGTTGTGATCGGTCTGTCGCTGGTCAGCGATTCAGTGGCCCTGTTTTTTATCGGCTCGGCCGTCGCCGGTGTCGGCTTCGGCACGGCGTTTTCCGCCCAGGTGCAGCAACTCGCGCCGCTGGCCAGGCCTCATGAACGGGCAGAGTTGTTTGCGGCAATGTATGTGGCCAGCTACCTTGCGTTCAGCGTGCCGGCCATGTCGGCGGGCCTGCTGATCGCACCCTTCGGCCTGCTGGCCACTGCGCTGGGCTATCTGGCCTTTCTGGCGCTGGTGGCGGGCTCGGGTGCAGCACTGCAATGGGCGGCCTTGCGCCGCTCTTAGGCGCCTGAGTCCGGTAAGTGATGTGACTTACCGCACAAATGAGTAACAAAAAAACGTCGCGACCCCCCTGACTAGGGGGTGTCGCCGCGCTGCGCACGCAACTAGACTGGCTCTAGTGATAACTCACACACACAGGATTCCATGAAAAAACATCTTCATCTGACGCTGATTGTTTCAGCCCTGGCGGCTGGACTGCTATCAGCCTGCGGTGGTGGCAGCGACAGCGCGCCAGCAGCAACTGCGACCGTCAGCGGTACCGCAGCTACTGGTGCGGCGATTGCGGGCGGCTCCGTATCCATGAACTGCGTTTCGGGCCCCTCAGCCAGTGCTACGACTGCAACGGATGGAAGTTACAGTTTGAGTGTCAGCGGTATCACCTTCCCCTGCGTGGCGCGTGTGGACTACAAGGATACCGTCGGCAATGCGCAGAAGCTGCACTCGTTCACGGCCGCAGCTGGAAACCTCAACATTACGCCATTGACGGAACTACTGGTGGCCAGTCTTACCGGGGGCGATCCGGCTGCGGCGTTTGACAGGTTTGATGCGACCAAGGCCAGAACTTTCACCGCAGTACAGATCAAAACTGCAGCGGACGCGGTCAAGGCATATATACGGACACTTGGCGTAGACACATCTACATTGCCAGACGATTTGATAGGTACCAAGTTTGTCGCCAAAGTCGGTGCTACTGCTGGCGATGCATTTGACAAGGTCCTCGATGATGTAAAAGTGAAGTTAACTGCAGCCGGGCTGTCCTTGAGTGCAGCGTCGGGCAAGGTCGTAACAGGCAGCAGCAATGTCACCGGGCCAGCCTCTAGCACTACAACGACAACGACAGGCACCACGGGTTCATCAGCGCCCTCAACAGCGCCCTTAACGACGCCTTCAACTGCAACCACCTCAAGCCCTTCCCTTACATATCTTGTTGGCGGTTCCATTCAAAAGGCGCCCCTGAACCTCAGCTCCTCGTTGTCCAGATTGACATTGCGGTACCCCGTGGGACCAGTTATTCAATCCCAAGGACTTGAGTACCCCGCGAGCATCACTACTGACGGAACCTACCTTTATCTAGCTGATAAGTACTACGTACACCAAATTGAAATTGCGACCGGGCTCGACATAGTCCTAGCTGGACGAGGCACCCCCTACCCGCCGTTTGGTGGCTTGGTCGACGGCACCGGCGCAGCTGCAACCATTGCCAATCCCGGAGGTATCACCACCGACGGCATTAATCTCTACGTAGCTGAGTCCGGCGACAGTCGGATTCGCAAGATTGTCATTGCAACCGGAGTTGTAACCACCTTCGCGGGGACTTCTGGCGTACAAGGCGCAGCAGACGGCACAGGAACTGCTGCAACATTTTCCTCGCCCAGAGGTATCACCACCGACGGCACCAACCTATATGTGGCCGATTCAGGTAACAACAATATTCGTAAAATCGTGATCGCTACGCAGGTAGTTACCACTTTGGCTGGTTACCAAGGAGGATCACAAGGGCTTAACGGCTACCTGGATGCCACGGGAACCGCCGCAAAATTCAACGGGCCTACAAGCATTACGACTGATGGGACCAACCTGTACGTAACCGATTCGTTCAATCACAGTATTCGCAAAATCGCGATTGCAACTGGGGCTGTGACTACTTTAGCTGGTTGGACAAGCGCGCTTAGCTTTGGTGCAACACCGGTATCTGGCGCAACAGACGCTACTGGGTCTGCTGCCCGATTTTACTACCCTACAGGTATCGCCTCTGATGGCACAAACGTGTATGTAACCGACACCTTTAACAACACAGTTCGCAAAATTGTGATCGCTACTGGTGTTGTCACTACGATTGCCGGTACGGGTATATACAGCACAACCGATGCAGCAGCTTTTGCGAATCCACGGGGTATCACCACAGACGGTATTAGCCTGTATGTAGCCGACACGAATGCAGTAAAGATCCGCAAAATCCAGTAGTTGGGCGTCTATTAATGTGTTGGTTTCAGGACTTGCCGATAGCCGTGTGAAATGGATAACTAATGAAAACCTACACTTCATCTGATTTAGGGTGACCACTGGTCTTTCGGCGAGCTAAATTCTTTGTAGATTTCATTTATTTAGGAACTCATGAAAAAACATCTTGACCTAACGTTAGTCGCCTCAATTCTTGCAGCTAGCTTGCTGGCAGCATGTGGCGGCAGCGACAACGCTCCAGCTTCCACGATCAGCGGCACTGCTGCAACTGGCGCGGCCATATCAGGTGGCACAGTGTCGCTAAAGTGCGCTGCGGGCACAGTCACTCCCGCCACCACGGGTGCCAATGGTAACTACACCATGAGCGTTAGCGGACTTACGTTCCCCTGCGTCGGACGAGTGGACTACAAAGACAGCAGTGGAATTGCGCAAAAACTGCACACCTTCGTCAGCGGTCTGGGTGTGGCCAACATCACGCCTGTCACCGAGCTGATCGTTGCCAACCTGACAGGTGGCACTGCAGCAAGCGCTTTCGATAACTTCGATACGCTTGTAAAAACTAAAGCGTTTACAGCCTCGCAGCTCACAGCGGCAGCAGCGGCTGTAAAAGGCTATCTGAAAACTCTTGGTGTCACTGTCGATGATTTGCCCAGCGATCCGATTGGTACTTCGCTGGTGGCTACATCGGGCGGTGTCGCTGGCGACAAATTTGACAAGGTGCTGGATGCTCTGGGTGCCTTATTGACCAAAAATGGAAAAAAACTGAGCGACGTTGTGGCCGATGTGAGCAAGCTCAGCGGCTCTGCCAATACGGCCCAGGCTGGCTACCCGGCAAGCGGTACCTATGCCGGCAAACTCTCTGACGGTTCTGCCTGCACCATCAAGGTAGCGGATGACCACACCGCCACGGCCAGCGCTGCGAGTTGGGCTTACACGGGCAGCATTACCGCTAATCTTGACGGTACTTTCTACGAAAGCACCACCAGCAATCAGGAAATTGCTCCCCTGGTTTTTTACTCGGGCAAGAGCCGTTTTTATGAAGCCAACGCGGGCGACTATGCGAAGGCATCCAAAGCCGCGCCAAGCTACCTTGTGGGTATGAACTTTGACTCAACCAGCGGAAAGCTTATTGCCGCCTACGGTTACGCCACAACGGACAGCACCCAGGCAACTGTTGGCGCCAACTTCAACTTCAGCTGCGCGGGTGAGGCATTCCCGTCGGGGAGCACGGTAGTTCCGTCGGAGTTCAACAAGGCTGTTGCCAGCAACTTTAAAGCCACGAGTTTTGTGGGCACTTTCAACGCGCCGGCAGCGACAAGTGCAGCGGGGGTATTCACCGCATGCACGATAGCAGTTGACTCCATCGGCAACGTCTCTTTGACCTCACCGAACTTCACGGGCGGCGCGCTGGTCGTGCCGTACACAAAGATCGACACCTATAGCGGAGCTGTTAACGACGTCAACAATGCCAGCTACACCCTGGTTTCTGGCCCTGACACTTACGTCGTTTACCTGCGGAACCAGGCTGGTCGGCGAGATGCGCAAGTTGTGATCAATACCTCGGGCTCAGGCACATCGTCGAAAGGCGAAAAGGCTCTGACTTGTTCTACCGCCAACGACCCGGCGCCTATGCTGGCGAGCTATCTGACCAGGGCAGGTACCTACAAAGGAGTTTTGTCCGCCGTAAATTTCGCCAACAAAACATCAGGCGCTTGCGCGGTCACGATCAGTTCTGCAGGTGTGACGACGTATACCGATTCGTTGGGAGGCGTGAAGTCTGTGACGTCCAATGCGGCCAACCCACCGCGCATCACAGCAAGTACTACTTATGGCACGAACTACGATTTGCAGCCCGACGGAAACTTTGCGCTGACGTTTGACACCCCGGCAACCCTCAGGGATTCGTCCACCAACCAGCTACTCGGTAACCGCTTGTTTTATGCTAACGGCGGCCGGACGGAGTCGTGTCTGCAACTCGCTCTTCAGCCTTGATCGTGCAGCCTTAGCTGTTCAGCCCTGACGCACTAAAGGCAGCCGACTCAGCCAGACTCAGATACGCCGGCTGAGGCAAATCAGGCGTGCCACCTCCGCAAACCCCGCTCCACGCGCCCCCTGGGTGACGTAGCGGGGTTTGTGCGTTAGCTCTGGCAAAAAGCGTGCGATGTTGGCTACGCCGACGCTGTTCGGGAAGGCCTCGAACATCAGCTGGTCGTTGGTTGAGTCGCCAACATAGACCCAATGGTCCATTTCGGCATCCAGCTCGCGGCCCAGCAGCTTGCGGGTTATCCAGCGTGCGCCTTCGAGCTTGTTGTGGGCGCCAAACCAGCCATTGATGTGGATGGAGCTGACGGTGGCGGTCATGCCCTCGCTTTGCATGATGCCGACAACGCAGGCAATAGCTTCAGGCGGCAGGTACGTGAACTCGCTGTGGTCGATGGCCATGTCGGTCTCGCGTCCCGGGCTGTCCTGCGCCAGCAGGGTGCCAGGGACTTCACGCAGGATGCGCGCGCCGACCTGCTGCATGCGCGCGTAGTTGAAAGCACGCGTCACTTCATCCTGCTGATATAGTTTTGATAGCAGCAGGTGACCAGAAGCCGGGGGCTGTAAGCCTTTTCGATGCATTGTTTGCAGTGAAACAGCGCCATTTTCAGCAACGATGGCATCTACCGGCCATTGCAGCGCAAAAGGCTCGCTCCAGCCGACCGGTCGGCCGGTGATGGCGATGACGTGCAGGCCGGTCGATTTCAATGCACCCAAGGCCGCCAGCGCATCGGGCGTGATGGCGCCGTCTGTGGTCAGCGTGTCATCAATGTCGGTAAAAACGCCGGTGATGCCCTGCCGGGCCTCAAGCGGCCAAGCGCTCAGCGCTTGCATGACTTTTGGAGTTGAAGGGGCTGAAGGTGCTTGCATGCCGAAAGTGTCGCATGTCTGTACAATGCGAAGCTCTTGAGGAGCGTTGCAACCCACGACTTGTGGACTAGGCTCAAGATTTACATTGCAACCACGCTCACCCGCATGTGCTTTTCAGCCGGGTGAGTTCAACAACTCTTCCGTACCTCACAAGCTGCACGCCCGTGGCTATTTTGCCAAGTTGATGTTTGATTTTGGAGAACCGTATGAACGCCGTCCTTAAACCTGTAGCTGCAGCTTTTTCTGACTACACCATTGCCGATATCTCGCTTGCCGCCTGGGGCCGCAAGGAACTGAAAATCGCCGAGACCGAAATGCCTGGCCTGATGGCTATCCGTGAAGAATTCGCCAAGGCCCAACCGCTCAAGGGCGCGCGCATCACCGGATCGCTGCACATGACGATCCAGACCGGCGTGCTGATTGAAACGCTGCAGGCGCTCGGCGCCGACGTACGCTGGGCTTCATGCAATATTTTCTCCACGCAAGACCACGCTGCTGCCGCTATTGCCGCCGCCGGCACGCCGGTGTTCGCCATCAAGGGCGAAACCCTGGCTGATTATTGGGACTACACCCACCGCATTTTTGAATTCACCGGCGCCAAGGGCACGCCTGAAGAAGGTCCGAACATGATCCTGGACGACGGCGGCGATGCGACGCTGCTGATGCATCTGGGCACAAAAGCCGAAACCGATGCCAGCCTGATCTCCAAACCGACGAGCGAAGAAGAAATCTGCCTCTTCAACTCCATCAAGGCCAAGCTTGCGCAAGACCCGACCTGGTACAGCCGCCGTCTGAAAAACATCGTTGGCGTGACCGAGGAAACCACCACCGGCGTGCTGCGCCTCAATGAAATGTCCGTCAAGGGCGCACTCGCCCTGCGCGCCATCAACGTCAACGACTCGGTAACGAAATCGAAGTTCGACAACCTCTACGGTTGCCGCGAATCGCTGGTTGATGCCATCAAGCGCGCCACTGATGTGATGATCGCTGGCAAGGTCGCCTGCGTGGCCGGTTACGGTGACGTGGGCAAGGGCTCTGCGCAGGCACTGCGCGCACTGAGCGCACAGGTGTGGGTGACCGAGATCGATCCGATCAACGCCCTGCAGGCCGCGATGGAAGGTTACAAGGTCGTGACCATGGAATACGCTGCCGACAAGTGCGATATTTTTGTGTCCGCCACCGGCAACAAGAACGTCATCACGTATGAGCACATGGCCGCCATGAAAGACCAGGCCATCGTCTGCAACATTGGTCACTTTGACAATGAAATCGACGTGGTGTCACTTGAAAAATGCACCTGGGAAGAAATCAAGCCGCAGGTCGATCACGTGATCTTCCCGGACGGCAAGCGCATCATCCTGCTGGCCAAGGGCCGTTTGGTCAACCTCGGCTGCGGCACCGGCCACCCGAGCTTTGTGATGTCGTCGAGCTTTGCCAACCAGACGATTGCGCAGATCGAACTGTTCACCAAGCAGGCGGAATACGAAGTGGGCAAGGTCTATGTGTTGCCAAAACACCTGGACGAAAAAGTTGCACGTCTGCATCTTAAAAAGGTTGGTGCCATGCTGACCGAACTGAGCGACGAGCAGGCTTCGTATATTGGTGTGTCGAAAGCGGGCCCTTACAAGGCAAATACGTACAGGTATTGAGCAAGCCATGGCATGCCGGACCCGATCCGGCATCCCTGACTGCGAATCCTGCTATCCCGCAAACATGGATTGCGGGTCAAGCCCGCAACGACACGCTCTTGCGGACTCATTTGAAAGACCTATGCGCGCTGACCTGTTCCTCGTTGAAAACGGCTTTGCCACCACCCGCTCCCAGGCCCAGCGCCTGATTGCGTCGGGTGTGCAGTGGCGGGTGATGGTGGACACTGACGTAGTGGCGCCGTGGAAGCGCGTCGCCAAAAACGGCGATGAAGTACCTGACGGCGCCGAGCTGGAAGTGCTCGACAGCACCGAGGCCAAATACATTTCACGCGGCGGTCTCAAGCTCGAAGGCGCCCTCAAGGCAACCAAGGTGGATGTCACCGGCTTGCGCTGCCTCGACATCGGCCAGTCCACTGGCGGCTTTACCGATTGCCTGCTGCAGCACGGTGCGGCGCAGGTGGTTGGCATCGATGTCGGCCACGGCCAATTGCATGCCACCATGCGCGACGATGCGCGTGTGGTCTGCATCGAAGGCGTTAATGCGCGTGCCCTGACAGCAGATGACCTGGCCGAGCACTATCGCCGCGCCGTTCACCTGAAGGACGGCGGTGAAGACGGCGACTTCGGCGATGAATATGACGACGGGAGCCGGGATGAAGAGGATGGCGATGGCGGGTTCAACCCGCTGTTTGATTTTCTGACCGGTGACTTGTCGTTTATCTCGCTGACGCTGGTACTGCCTGCAGTGGCCCGTCTGCTGAAGGCTGACGGCCATCTGCTGATGCTGGTCAAACCGCAGTTTGAACTTCAGCCCGGCCAGATTGGTAAGGGCGGCATTGTGCGTGACCCGGTGCATTTTGAATTTGTCGAAAAGCGCCTGAAAGACACCTGCGCCGCGCTCGGTCTGGACGTGCTCGGCTGGCTGGAATCATCGATTACCGGCGGCGACGGCAACCGCGAGTTCTTTATCCACGCCAAAAAAGGCAGCAACGTGGCAGGTGAAGACCAACCGCTGATCGCTGCACCGGCACGCAATCTGCCCAAGCGCACGCCGCGCAGCGAAGTCCGCGCACGCCACGCGGCGCATGAAGACTCTGAAGAAGCGCATGCCGGCCAGCACGGTCCGGCGCGCAGCAAGCGCCGCATTGATCCTGACCAGGATTGACACCCATAATAAAAACGGACGCCCTATGACGCTCCCCATTAGCCTTGAATTTTTCCCGCCCAAGACGCCCGAAGGCGCAGCCAAGCTGCGCGTGGTGCGTCAGGCGCTGTACGCACTCAAGCCGCAGTTTTGCTCGGTGACCTTTGGTGCCGGCGGCTCCACGCAGGAGGGCACCTTCGGCACCGTGTCCGAGATTCTTGCTGAGGGCGTGGACGCCGCCAGCCATTTCTCGTGCGTGGGCGCAACCAAAGCCACGGTGCGCGAGCAGCTCGCCACGCTGCAGCGCATGGGCGTCAAGCGCCTGGTAGCCTTGCGCGGCGATTTACCCAGCGGCTACGGTGCAGGTGGCGAGTTTCATTACGCCAGTGACCTGGTGACCTTTATCCGGCATGAGACCGGCGACGGCTTTCATATTGAAGTGGCTGCGTACCCAGAGATACATCCACAGGCCAAATCAGCCGACGCCGACCTGCAGGCCTTTGCAACCAAGGTCAATGCGGGTGCCAATTCCGCCATTACCCAGTATTTTTTCAACAGCGACGCCTACTTCCGCTTTGTGGACGACGCCTACAAGCTGGGCGCTGATGTACCGGTGGTTCCCGGCATCATGCCGATCACCAGCTCTACCCAGCTAATGCGTTTCAGCGATGCCTGTGGCGCAGAAATCCCCCGCTGGATACGCCTGCGGCTGCAGGGCTTTGGCGATGACATCGCGTCCATCAAAAGCTTTGGCCTGGATGTCATCACCGACCTGTGCGACCAGTTGCGCAACGGCGGTGTACCCGGCATTCATTTCTACACCATGAACCAGAGCGCGGCGACGCTAGAGATTTGCCATCGATTGCAAGCGGGCTGAGGCCTTTGACGATGGCGCGCATCACCAGGCTGCTTGTCATCGTCAGCCTTGCTGCATGGCTGGCGGCATGTTCAACGGTGCCGCCTGTAGCGGGTTTGCCTGCCACTGCAGGGGTATCAGGCGCATCACCGGTGGTCGCCATCAAGCCTGTACTCACCGCCCCGCAACCCGCGCTTCCCGACGCCAGCTTCAACCCCGCCGCTTTATCAGGTGACGCACCAGCCATGATGCCTGCCGATAGCACGCCGCCGCTGGAGCTCCTGGCCGGTGAAATTCCGTGCGAGTTTGAACGCGGTGGCGCTTCCTGGTACGGCCCGCGCTTTCACGGCCGGCGCACGGCCAGCGGTGAACGCTACGACATGCACGCGCTCACTGCGGCGCACCGCACCTTGCCCTTTGGCACGATGGTGCGCGTACGCAGCATGGTCAACGGACATGAGGTGGACGTTCGCATCACAGATCGCGGGCCCTTCAGCCGCAACCGGGTGATAGACGTCAGCCGCGCTGCGGCCGAAGCGCTGGGCATGCTGGGGCTCGGCGTCAAGCCGGTGGTGTTGCTGGTGCCAGAGTCCACCAGTGCGGTCGCAGAGCCGTCATCACCAGCCAGGAAGTCAAGGCGCCCAAAGCGCTCGCCGCGACCACATGCAGGCTAAAACCACTGCGACGGACAGGTCAGATTCATTTTGGATATAAAAAGTGCCCGTAGCTCTCGGAAAACCGAAGTCTGTAGCTATTAAATACATAGCATAAGTCCAAGTAAAACCATATGAGCAAACCAGTCCCGCAGCCGACCGCGAACTGGTTATCCCCCGACCGGCGCCCCGACTGAAAAAGTCTTCAAGGCCAGAGTTATTGATCCGACCCGATGAAGTTTTTATTTTCGTCATGGCTGAGCTTGTCGAAGCCGGCGCAACCCTTCGACAGGCTCAGGGCGAACGGTTCATGTTTCACAAGGCCGAATCAGTAATTGAGTGAAGAACTCACTAAAAGCGCGCCAGTTCTTTGGTGCGTTTGTCAGTGCTGGCCTGCAGGCACGAGAAGTATTCAAGAGCCCAGATTGACCCGCCTTCTGACGCTCTTGTTTTAGCCTTGCACTGCAGGTCACGCTGTTTGAGCCAGGCGCGTTGCGCCTTGCGCAGCGTAGCCTGGCCCTCAACCGGCATCTTGGCCATCACTTCCCCATATTTGATGTTGAGTGCCGCATCGGCAGCCCTGTAGTCGCGTTGCGCGCAGGTATTCATCTCCTGCTGGTTGCCGTCAGGCTTGCACGTGAAGGGCGAATCATCTGCGGCAAAGGCGCAGCCTGCGAATGCAATGAGCAGGATGCCCAGCCAATGGGTGTATCGGATGTTGGGCTCGAGATGGGCGTATACGGTTTGAATGGGCGTGTTTGTGGAGCCTGGCACGGGTGCCTCCTTTGTTCTGGGTTGCATTGTCTGGCATCGTTGGCGGTGCCCCTGCTGGTTGCGTGGTAAATACGTAGTTCCTATAATTTCAGTAATTCCTGAAAATTCAATAAGCCCAGCCTTATGAACCTTGCACCTCTTACCCAACGCTTTGTCCTCCATTTCGGTGAAATGGGCAGCCGATGGGGCATTAACCGCACTGTTGGCCAGATTTACGCGCTGTTGTATGTCTCGCCGCAGGCCCTGAACGCGGACGATATTGGCGAGGCGCTGGCTTTTTCTCGGTCCAACGTGAGCATGGGGCTCAAGGAACTTCAGTCCTGGAATCTGGTGCGGCTAAAACATCTGCCGAATGACCGGCGTGAGTATTTCCAGGCACCTGAAGACGTTTGGGCGATCTTTCGCACGCTGGCCGAGGAGCGCCGCAAGCGCGAGATTGACCCGACGCTGTCGATGTTGCGCGATGCGTTAATGGAGCAACCTGCCAACCAAGACGATATTCACGCCCAGGCGCGCATGAAGCAGATGCATGACCTGATCGAGCTGATGACGGGCTGGCTTGCCGATGTGCAGAAAATGGATTCGGCAACGCTGGCCAGCCTGATGAAGATGGGCGCCAAGGTCGCCAAACTGCTGGAGGTCAAGGACAAGATTACCGGCAAGGTGGTGGCCGGTTTGACAGGACGGCCGGTATCGACCACATTGGCGACTCAGCCAGCTGATGATTTCACTCAAACAGGGAATTGATCATGGATGGAATGGACGCATTTGTTTTGGCACGCATCCAGTTTGCGGCCAACATGACTTTTCACATACTGTTTCCCACGATCAGCATTTCGATGGGCTGGGTGCTGCTGTTTTTCAAGCTGCGGTTTGTCAAGACCAAAAACCAGTACTGGATGGATGCCTACCAGTTCTGGGTGAAGATTTTTGCGCTGACGTTCGCACTCGGCGTGGTCAGCGGCATCACCATGAGCTTTCAGTTCGGCACCAACTGGCCGGGTTACATGGAAAAAGTCGGCAACATCGCCGGCCCGCTGCTGGCCTATGAAGTACTGACCGCCTTCTTTCTGGAAGCAACGATGCTTGGCGTGATGCTGTTTGGGCGTGAACGCGTCAGCGAACGCATGCACACCACTGCGACCCTCCTGGTGGCGGGCGGCACGACGCTGTCGGCCTTCTGGATACTGGCGCTCAACTCGTGGATGCATACGCCCGCCGGCTTTGTGATGATCAACGGCCAGGCGCATGTGACCAGCTGGCTACAGGTCATCTTCAACCCGTCATTCCCCTACCGCTTCACGCACATGATGCTGGCTTCGGGCCTGACCGTGTCTTTCCTGATCGCCGGCGTGTCGGCCTACCGCTGGCTGCGCAATGACCGTGCGGCAGAAGTCATGGCGGGGCTGAAAACCGGCATCTATCTGGCGGCCGTGCTGATACCGCTGCAGATCATGGCCGGTGATGCGCATGGCCTCAACACGCTCGAATACCAGCCCGCCAAGCTGGCCGCGATGGAAGGCATCTGGGACACGCAAAAGGGCGTGCCCGCCGTGCTGTTTGCGCTACCGGATGAAAAAACCCGCAGCAACCGCTACGAGATCGCCATCCCGAAACTGGCATCGCTGTACCTGACGCACAGCCTGGACGGTGAGGTCAAGGGACTCAATGACTTCAAGGGCAAGCATCCGCCGGTGGCACCGGTTTTCTGG
>JANYFF010000324.1 GCA_025362825.1 Polaromonas sp.
GGGCTTGAGCGGTCCATGGGCGCCTGCCCAGTGATCACCAGCCCGGTGGCGATGCCGATGGACAGGCGAGGCAGAGTTTCGTTTCCGCGAGACACGGCAGCGCCCCACACTGGGTGTGAACGCGTGATGGCTAGCGCTGCTTCGAGCGCCGCACGCGGCGCGTTTCGCAGCGGCAATGGGGCTCCAAAATAAGCCAGTACGCTGGTGCCCTGAAAACGGTCCACCATGCCACCGGTGCGCTGCACAGCCTGTTGCACGGCTTCGAAATAACGTGACAGGGAACGCAGGGCGGCCTCCGGTGGGTCGTCTGTCAGGACCGGATTGTGCTCAGGAATCTGCACCCACATGACGGTTGCCTGTTGCCGGTGCGGTGCCAGCTCGCCCACGCCGTTGTTGAGGTCGGAAGCCAGCACGCGCTGCAACAGGCGGGGATTGACGTGGCCGACAAACGCCTGCGTGAGGCGTGAGCGCTGGTGCGACAGGCGCATGGCTTCGAGCCCCTGACGCGCGACATATGCCAGTTTGGCCGACACCAGCAGCGCGGCTGGCGGCAGCGCGTAACCCAGCCACAGGGCATAAAGCCCTATCGCCGGCAGCATGGCAAACAGGGTCCAGTAAATCAGGTTTTTTTTGAAGCTGTAGCCAAACCAGCACAGGCATACCAGGGCGGTCAGCGCGGCTACAAACCAGCGCGGGACGGTCTTGATGTAGCCGTGGTTGAGCAGTGAGCGCAGGATTTGTGCATGCAGCATCACACCGGGTACGCGGGTATTGCCTGGCTCGGCGGCATACAAAGCCACCGGAATGCGGAGCCGGTCTTCCAGCGGCAACACGACGCCCGCCAGCACGGATTTGCCGCCAAAGGTTTCACGCAGCTTTTGCACATTGCCCTGCGCCTGCCAGCGCAGCACCTGCGCCATGGAAACAGTCGGGAAAGGGTCTCCGGTGCGAAAGTCAATCAGGCCCGGGCCATGCGCCGGTGCACCCAGCATGGCGGCCATTCGCTCAGCCAGACCCTGGTGATCGCCCGTGCCGCCGCATTGCGCCGACATCACGCGGCGCACTACTGAATCCTCGTCAAAACATACCAGCGCCGATGCCACCTGCTGCGTGCCCAGCAACGCGACAAAGCCAGGAAAGATAGGGCGGGGGTGCAGGTCATCGTCGAGCGTCTGCGCCACCACCAGCTTGAGTTTGCCGCGGGCCCTGAGCAGGGGCAGCATCAATTCACGATCTATGCCTGGAACGACGGCTTCAAATGATTTTGCGGGCAGTACGATGTCCAGGCCGATGACAGCGGGCTGGGCCACCACCATGGCGTCAACCAGCGCACCCAGGCGCTTGTGCCACAGGGCGAAGGGTTCATCGAAGGCGCTAAAACTTTCCTCGTCTGCTGAAATGATGACGACGTCATTACTCACCGGCTGGTGCGTCATGTAGCGCAACACCTTGAGGCTTTCGTCGTACAGCTTCCATTCCGCGTATTGAAAGCCCGGCCAGGTTTGCACTGCGAGTGCCAGCAGCAAAACAAAGACGTAACCCAGTATTGAAACCTGCGGGCTGCCTGCAATCAGCCAGAGTTTGAAATGCCTGTAATACGACTTTATCGATTGCATGGCGTGCGCTTCAGTCGGGCGAAGTGTTGCTACGCAGATCGCGGCTGGCCGCCCGTGCGCGATCCGCCAGTGTCAGGTATTGCTGTAACAGGGCAGATGCGCCTAGAGCGCCGTAAGTCTGCGCCAGCAGGTCAAGGTCGAGCTGGACACGGTCGGCAAGTCCAAGGGCGCGGTCCAGCTCAAGTGCGGCCTTTGCCGATTCGGCCGCCGCAGCGTGCTGCCCCAGTGCCGCATACGCCTGTGACTGTACGCGCAGTGCATTGGCACGCTCAGCACTGGCCTGTGGCTGTCGTACAGGCGGTGTGGGCACAGCAAGCAGGCCGAGCGCATCACTGGCCAGCTTCAAGGCCACAGCGGGCTGCTGTTGCAGCAGGGCAGAGCGCGAGCGCAATACCGTCAGTGCACCCGCTTCACTGCAGCCCGAGCCACAAAGTGTGACAGCCCGTGCCAGCTGGATATCGGTATTTTTTGCATCACCTTTGGCAAGCAGCAATGCCGCGGCGCGACCGTGGGCGGTAATCAATGTGGATGTTCCCGCAGGTACCGGGTCGGTCAGCACTTCCTGCACCGCAGCCAGCGCATCGTCGCTGCGCCCTGTTTGTGCATAAATCCGTGCAAGGCTCAACAGGCTGCTGGCCCGCCCGGAGCTATCGCCAAGCGATTCGTGAATATGCAATGCGGTGGTGTACTCGCGCTGGGCGATGCCAAGATCGCCTTTTGAAAATGCCTGCGCGCCGCGCTGTGCGCTGGCCTGCGCCGCGCTGGCGGCTGGGCTGACCAGTGGTGTTTGGCTGCAGGCAGACAGCAGCAATGCAAGCATCAGGCATGCAACTGGCAACATGGGCGCCTTCATGGCTTACGCCCTTCGAAGCTGTCCAGTGGCAAGGGCGCGCTGTCCGGTGTTTTGGAACCGCCGGAAAGTGGCCAGGTGTTTTTTAGCCCGGTGGTGATGTCTGCGGCGTCCTGCGCGGCTGAGCGCCCGGAACGGACAATCGACGGGATATCGCCGCGCGACTCGCGCAATATCTGCTTTACGTCAGCACTGGCAGAGCGTGCGTTTTCGAGCAGGTCTTTTGTCTTTTCGAGGGCGACGGGCAAATCGGTCTCCAGCGTCTTGAGGGCTTTGCTGGCGCTGGCTGTGGCGGCATTGGCCTGCTGCATCACGCTCCTTAAATCACCGACCACTTTGGCACGGTCGCCGTCGATATTGCTCACCAGTGCACGCGTGGTCTGACTGGTCTGTTTGAATTCGGCAGACATCGCCTGGATGTTGGCAAGTGTCGTGGTCAGTGTGCTGCGGATGTTCGCGCGCATGGCCACGGCTTCGCCAGTAAGTTTGTGCGTGTCCTCAAGGATTGGATCAATCTTTGCGAGCACTGACGAAAGCTTTTCAACTGCCACTTTGACAGTGGCCATCACGTCGTCGAGGTCGTTGCCCGCATCCACTGGCAGGGTTTGCCCGGCGGCCAGACGCCGGCCCTCACGCGATCCAGGTAGCAGCTCGATGTACTTTCCGGCAATCGGGCTGTCCCGGCCAAATTTCGCACTGGAGTTAGCGCCCAGCAATTCCATTTTTTCGGTTTCAACGCGAAGCCGGATCCTGACACCTAGATTTTTCTCCAGACTGATCTGGTCAACTTCACCTACCTTGAACCCCTTGAGGCGAACCTGGGAGCCGATCTGTACCCCGCTGGCGCCATCAAGCTCAATGTAAACATATGCAGTAGGCGTAAACCAGCCCTGGCGCCACGCCGACGTCAGCGTCAGGACGATGGCCGCGACGATGGCAAAGGCCAGCCAGGTACGGCCAGGGTTTTTGAGCGGGCGCGAAACCAGCTGTTCATTGGCGCCTGTTTCATCGAGGGGTTGGGGTGACGGCATCAAGCGGAAAGCTCCTCCAGTGGCACGCGCAACTTGTCCGCACGACCGGTGTCGTGCGTCGCCCAGATGAGCGTGCGCCACGGGAATTGTGTAACAAAACTCTGGCTGAACCGCAGAGGCGACAAAACAAAATCATCCCAGTGTGTAGCGTCTATCACAAGCAGATCTGGGTCGGCAACCATGGCGCGGGCTACTTGCACCTGCATCACAGCGCGCGCGTTGGCCTGTTCGGGGAAGGTATCTGGCCAGAAGGCAGATGCAACCGGACAGTTGGCGAGGCCAAACAGGGTTTCAATTTCAGGGATCAAGTGCTTAGCGGCCATCCCCTCCTGCAATAAAGGCTCCGCCATCAAGTTGTCCTGCAGTGAAAGGTCGCCGATGAGGGCGCCACCTGCATAGCGGATGATCGGGTACGCCAAATTGCAAAGTATTGCCATGTTCGCTGCCATCGCGGCAGCGTCCTGCCAGCTGACAACATACACGCGGCCCGCATCAAGGCTCACCAGTTGTCCGGCAACCTGAAGTCTGCGACCCGTTGCGACAGACAAGCTGGCGCGGGGTGCACTTTCGGTCAGGTTCATGGCTGTGCGACTCAAATGTATTAAGAAGTTACCTAGCGTACACAGTCATGCTGGTTTGGCAATACCCTGGACACGGGGCCAGGTTTGCAAATCCGCGGGCGTTGAAAATTTGCAACACCTGGCACAGGGGACTCCAGGGAAACGGCATCCGTACCAGCAGGGCGCGTCAGGGAATGAGGATTGCCGCGCCTGTAGTCTGCCGGCTTTCCAGGTCGGCATGCGCGATTGCCGTGTCGCGCAAGGCATAGCGCCGGTCAACGTTTGCCTTGAGGTCGCCGCGTCGCACCGCTTCGGCAAACCTGCCTGCAGACAGGCGAAGTTCCGCCGTAGTAGCGATAAAGCTGCGCAGTGTCGGCCGGCAAACGCTGTGCGACTTTGCATGCAGGCGCTGCAGGTCAAAGGCCTCCACGTTGCCCGAGGCTGTGCCGAAATTGATGGCCATGCCGCGTACCCGCAGGCAGTCGAGCGAGGCCAGGAACACGTCACGCCCGACGGCGTCATAAACCACTGCGACGCCTTCATCAGCGGTCAGTTCATTGACACGCGCCACAAAGTTTTCATGCCGGTAATCAATTACATGGTGGCAACCGTGGGCCAGTGCGATGGCCCGTTTGGCTGGCGAGCCAACCGTGCCGATCACCGTCGCACCCAGTGCGCGTCCCCAAGCCGAAAGAATTTGTCCCATACCGCCCGCGGCGGCGTGCACCAGAATGACATCGCCCGGCTTCACAGCGAACAGCCTGTGCAGCAGGTATTCAGCCGTCATGCCGCGAAGCAGGGTGGCGGCGGCAGTCTCCAGCGTCAGGCCATCGGGTAGTGGCAGGGTTCGCTCTGCTGGAACAAGTCGTGCGCCAGCATAGGCGCCGGCGTGAACATAAGCCACCGGCTGACCGAGCACAAAGCCGCTGACGCCTGGTCCTATCGATTCCACGATGCCTGCGCCCTGCGACCCGAGCACCACCGGAAAATGCGACGTGCTGTGCGGGCCGGCGGCGCCTGCACGCTGATACACATCGGCAAAATTAAGACCGATCGCGCTTTGTACGATTCGCAGTTCGCCCGGCCCGGGATCGGCTACCTCAATTTCAGAAAATTCGAGAACTTCGGGGCCACCGTGGCGATGGATGATGACGGCAGGGGTCAGCAGAGTACTCATTTTTTAACCGCCTTATTCAATTTTTACACCGGCTTGCTCGACCCGATCAAGAATGCCTTTTCCATTAATAGTTGCCCACTCATGAAATTCAGCGGGCGAGCGGGAGGGTGCCGCTTCGTTTCCGGTACCCAGCAGCTTGGCGCGAACTTGCGGATCATTGAGTACCTGGGTGGCTGCCGCAAACAGTCTTTCCTGTACGTCCTTGGGTAAATTTGCTGGTCCAAACAGCCCGAACCAGAAGTTGAAATCGAAGCCGGGCAGACCAGTCTCGGAAAGGGTAGGCAAGTCTGGTGCGACTGCAGAACGCTGTGCGGTACTGACGCCCAACATCTTGACGGTACCTGCCTTGCCAAGCGGCAACACCGAGGAAGCCGTACCGAAAGAAAACTGCACATCGCCTGCCGCGACAGCCTGAAGCGCTGGTGCACCGCCCTTGTAGGGAATATGTGTCATCTTGCCATTGACGGCTTTTTCAAATATCAGTCCGGCGGAATGTGGCGAGCCGCCCATGCCGGACGACGAATAATTGAGTTTGCCGGGATTGGCTTTGGAGTACGCCACAAACTCGGACATTGAACCAACGCCGATGTTTTTGTTCACTGCCAGTATCAGCGGCGATATGGTGAAGCGGCTGATGGGTGTGAAACTAGCTGGTGTGTACTTGACCTTGTATAGATACTGGTCGATGCCGTACAGCGTACCGGTCGCCAAGCCCAGGGTGTAGCCATCGGGTGGCGACTGGGACAACATGGTCGAGGCCAGCGTACTTCCTGCGCCAGCCTTGTTGTCGATCAGTATGGGCTGCCCCAACTGCTTGGACATGGCATCGCCGACGATGCGTGCAATGAAATCAGCGGCACCTGCGGGCGAATAACCGACCAACAATTTGATGGGCTTGTTGGGATACGCCTGTGCCAGGGCGTTTGGCCCCAACAGCAGGTACGCAGCAGCCGTCAGAAAAATATTAAGCCTCATAGCGTCGACTCCTTTTTTTTAAAAAAGCTGTTATTTGCCGATAAATCTTGGAGTGCGCTTTTCGGCCCATGCCGACTGGCCTTCACGCAGATCAGCCGATGCGCCGGCGCACGCAATGTCATGCTGCAGATCTTCAGCATCCAGCGTGCCGCGAGCGATGCGGTTCAGGTGCTTTTTCATGCCGAGCATGGCAAGAGGGGCCATTCCCGCCAGCGTGGCCGCTAGCGTGTCGCCGGTCTGCGTCAGCGCATCGGGCGCTACCAGGTGAGTCAGAAAACCGACGGACTTCATTTCTTCGGCGCCAATACGTTCGGCCGTCAGGAACAGTCGTTTCGCTACGTCCAGACCAAGCCGACTGACATAGCGCTCCAGTCCGCGTGGATAGAAATGCAGTCCCAGCCGCGCGGCCGGCATAAACATGTCGATACCGGTTACCCCCAGCCGAAAATCGCAGGCCAAAGCGATATCGGTAGCCCCGCCGTAGACGCTGCCGTGCAGCAAGGCGATCGTGGCGGGACGGGCATCTTCGAGGGCGTTGACGACAGCCTCGAAATCTACTTTTCGGTCGCTGCCGATCTGGCCGATGTTGTATCCGCTACAGAAATATTTCCCGCCTGCCTGCAAGCGGAGTACCAGTATCTCAGGCAGCAAATTGACAGCGGCGATGTGGTCGGCCAGGGCAGCAAGATCG
>JANYFF010000338.1 GCA_025362825.1 Polaromonas sp.
CCCCGTCGGTCTCGGAGAGTTTGTCTGACAGCACGCGCTTGCTGACAACCCGGCCTGGTGGCGTCATCAATTCCCACAGCACCTCAAATTCACGCGCGGGTAAATCCCAGGCTTGGCCCTGTAGAAAAAACCTCCTGGCCTTGCGGTCCAGCGCCAGCAGGCCCAGCTCGACGCGATCGCTGGTGCCATGCATGCGCCGAACCAGTGCACGCAGCCGCGCCTCTACCTCGGTGAGGTCAAAAGGCTTGCCCATGTAGTCATCTGCGCCAGCGTCCAGCCCGACGATGCGCTCTTCGAGTCGATCGCGCGCGGTTAGCACCAGCACCGGCGTGTGGTCACCACGAGCGCGCGCTTCTCGAAGTACGGCCAGTCCGTTGCCCAAACCGCTGCGCTCCTGCGTCGACACCGGCAGGTTGAGATCCAACAGTATCGAGTCGTAAATCTGCACACGCCACCAGTGACGTGCCTCGTCCATCGTCGTGGCAATGTCCACACGATGGCCGGCATCGTTCAGGCTGCGCAGCATCACCCCGCGCAGCGCAGCATCGTCTTCAACTAGTAGGATTCGCATAAGCCATAGCCCCCGGTGACTCACTCAGGTTTTGTGTTGCATTGTCTGAAAAAGCCCATTACGTCAGGCGAAGGTCAGCCTCCAGTCAGACTCCCGTCAGGCACACCCAGTTATAAACTTCGGAATGAGCATACGACAATTATTTTTCACACTGGGTCTGGCCCTGGCACTACCAGCAGGTGCCCAAATTATGGCGGCTCCCGCCGCACGGCAGTCGCCATCAGCCACCACGACCACCTTCTCACTTGCCCAGGCACTGCAGGCGGCCCGCAGCAACCTGGACGTGTCGCTGGCCCGCCGGGCGCTGGCTGCGGCCCAGAGTGATGTTGTAGCGGCCGACCACGCACCGGCACCGGTGCTTTCTGCCAAAGCCGCATCCATTGACCTGCAAAACGGCATAGGCGGCGGCAACATCGTGACGCAAAAGCGCATCGACAAAGCCATCGGCCTGGACTGGACCTGGGAGCGTGGCAACAAGCGTGAACTGCGCACACTGGCGGCGCAGCGCACGGTCTCAGCCGCCCAGGCCGACATTGAAGAAACACTGATACAGCAGCAGCTTGTCACCGCATTTTCATATTTTGACCTGCTGGCCGCGCAGGAGCGCATCGTGCAGGTCGATGCCATTGCACGCAGCGCAGGCCAGCTCAGCAACACCGCTGCGCGCCGCGTTCAGGCCGGTGACCTGCCCGCACTGGATGCCGCCCGCACCGAAATTGAAGCCCAGCGCGCCAGCACCGACCTGCTGACAGCGCAACTCGACCGTCAGCGCGCCGCGCTCAGTCTGGCGCAGCTGACCGGCTTCACCGGCCCTGGCACGCTGGTGGCGCAACCCGACTGGCCGTCCCGGCTGGCTGGTGACGCCGCGCTGGACGAAGCCCCCATCTACCCTTCAATCGAAGGCCGGGCCGATGTTCGCGCGGCCCAGCAGCGCGTTGAGGCGGCGCGTGCCGCACTCGACGTGGCGCTAGCACAAAAGAAAGCCGACATCACGCTTGGTACCTCCTATGACCATTTCCCCGGCACCTCCAACCGCCTGCTTGAACTGCGGCTGCAGATGCCGCTTTATGGCGTGGTCGGCGGCTACAACTTCCAGGGCGAAATTGCCCGTGCCCAGGCGCAGCTTGACCAGGCACAGGACGGCCTTGAAAAAATCCGCCGCAACGCTGTGGCCGAGCTGCAGCGCCTACAGCAGGACCGGCAAGGCGCTGCAGCCCGCGCACTAAGCTACGAAAACACCATCCTGCCGCGAGCCCGCAAGGTCGCCGAGATGGCCGAGCTGGCTTACAGCAAGGGCGCCATGTCGCTGACGGAGCTGATCGACGCGCGCCGCACGCTGCGCACCATCCTGATCGAAGACCTCGCCGCACGCACCGACCACGCCAAGGCCGCACAGGCCTGGCAACTTCGTCAGGAACAGCGCCAGCCCTGATGCTGCTGCCCTCAGTCCGTCCCCAAACCGCCCGATCCACTGATTTAATTTGTTCCGGAACCATCGTGAAACGCTCACTCTTACACACCTTCACCGTCATCGCAGCCGCCACGGCCCTGGTCCTGCTGGCCGCCTGCAACGAGGCGCCTGCCCCTGCGCCCGAAGCGCCGGCGCCCATACTGCAAGGCAACCAGCTGCGTTTCGCGCCCAACCATCCGCAACTCGCATTGCTCGGTATTGCCACCGCGGCACCGGGCAAGGCCATCACGGTCGAGCTGCCGGCGCGTCTGGTCTGGAATGAAGAGCGCACCCAGCGCATCTACCCAGCCTTTGCCGGCCGCGTGATGTCCATCAAGGCCGATGTCGGCCAGGCCGTCAAACCCGGCACCCTGCTGGCGCAGCTGGCATCACCCGACTACGGCATTGCGCAGGCAGACACCGCCAAGGCCGGGGCGGACTCGCGACTGACGCAAAAATCACTGCAGCGCCAGCGCGAGCTGTTCGAGGCCGGCATCATCGCCCGCAAGGACCTCGATGTCGCAGAAGCCGACGCCGCCCGCTCGCAAGCAGAAATCCAGCGCGCCGAAGCCCGCACCCGCCTGTATGGCGGCGGTGGCGGTGTCAACCAGCAGCTGGCCTTGCTTGCCACCATCAGCGGCGTGGTGGTTGAACGCAACCTCAACCCTGGCCAGGAAGTACGGCCTGACCAGTCAGGCCCAGGCGTTCCCGCCCTGTATGTCATTACCGACCCGACCTCGCTGTGGGTGCAAATCGACGCCCGCGAAGCAGAAATCGGCACGCTCAAGCCCGGCGCCATGTTTGAGCTGATCATTCCCACATTGCCGGGCCAGAAGTTTGAAGGCCGCGTGACTGCAGCCGCCGACTACATCGACCCCAGCACCCGCACCATCAAGGTCCGCGGCGTGGTGGCCAATCCGGACCGCAAACTGAAAGCAGAAATGCTGGCCACCGCCCGGATTGAACGCATCATAGGCCCTGGTGTGGTGATCCCGTCGCAGGCGGTATCACTGCTGGGCGCCAAACACACGGTGATGGTGCAGGTGCAGCCGGGCGTGTTCGAGTCACGCGAAGTCACGCTCAGCTATCAAGGCCCGCGTGAAGCCGTAGTGTCGCAGGGGTTGGAGGCCGGCGACCAGGTGGTCAGTGAAAACATGCTGCTGCTGGCGCACCAGTTCCGGGTTACGCAGGATGAAGCTCGCCCCAACAACATTTCAGAACAAAAAGGCGCTGCAGCCCCCGCAAAAACTGCCCCTGAAGCTACAAAAACAGTAGCACCAGCAGCCAGCGCACAGGCCAAACCATGAGGCGCCTGATCCACTACGCGCTGCACCAGCCGCTTTTCATCATCCTGGGCACGCTGCTGTTTGCCATGGCGGGCGTTATCGCCTTCAAGAATCTCTCGGTCGAAGCCTTTCCCGATGTCACCGACACCCAGGTCACGGTGATTGCGCTTTACCCCGGCCGGGCCGCCGAAGAAGTCGAAAAGCAGGTCACGCTGCCGATTGAAACCGCGCTGTCGGGCCTGCCTAACTCCATACGCGTGTTCTCGCACACCCAGTTCGGACTTTCCTACACCGTCATAACCTATGACGATGCGGCCAACGTCAACATCGCGCGCCAGCAGGTCAACGAAAGGCTTAACGGCCTGGACGTGCCGCCCGGCGCGCAGGTGAACGTCGCCCCGAACGCCACCCCCGTGGGCGAAGTGATGCGTTACCGCGTCAAGGGCGACGGGCAAACCACCACAAACCTGCGCACCCTGGAGGACTGGGTCATCGAACGGGCGCTGCGCCAGGTGCCCGGCGTGGCCGATGTCGTCGCCATGGGCGGCTTCATCAAGCAGTATGAAGTGCAGCCCGACCTCGACAAGTTGCGAGCCTACAAACTGACTTTCCAGAACCTGCTAGACGCTCTGGGGCGCGGCAACTCGAACGCCGGCGGCAGCTATGTGGCCCAGGGCGCGCAGCAATTTGCCATCCGCGGCATTGGCCTGCTGCAGTCGCCCGATGACATCGGCCGCATTGTGGTCGCTGCGCGAGGCGCAACCCCCATCCTGATACGAGACATCGCCAGCATCAAGATAGGCGCCGTGCCGCGCCTGGGCATTGTCGGCCAGGACCAGGACGACGACATCGTCACCGGCATCGTCATCATGCGCAAAGGCGAAAATCCAAGCACCGTGCTGAAGGGCGTCAAGGACAAGATCGCCCAGCTCAATGCCCGCGGGCTGCCCAAGGGCGTGCAGATTCTGCCCTACTACGACCGCACCTGGCTGATGGGTAAAACCCTCACCACCGTGTTCAAGAACCTGGTGGAAGGCGCATTACTGGTGTCGCTGGTGCTTTATCTGTTCCTGTCAAATGTGCGCGCCAGCCTGGCCGTGGTGGTGATCATCCCCCTGGCACTGTTGTCCACTTTTCTCGGCCTGAAGATCATGGGCGTACCGGCCAATCTGCTCAGCCTGGGGGCGATGGACTTCGGCATCATCGTGGATGGCGCGGTGATCGTGATCGAGAACATCCTCCACCGGCTGTCCGAGAACCGCGAGGACATGCCTGAAAGCGAACGCCGACAAACCATCATTGACGCCGCCAATGAAGTTGGCCGACCCACGCTGTTTTCGATGCTCATCATCATTGCCGCGCACATCCCCATCTTTGCGCTGCAGCGCCATGAAGGCCGTATCTTCCAGCCGATGGCGCTAAGCGTGACAACCGCGCTGGTTGGCTCGCTGATTTTCTCGCTCACCCTGGTGCCGCTGCTGGCTTACTGGATGCTGCGCAAAAAACTGCCGCACGGTGACAACCGTGTGGTGGCCACCAGCAAGCGCATCTATGAACCGGTGCTGGACTGGGCACTGGCGCGCCGCCGTACCGTGGTGGTCATCGCACTGGGCGTTTTTGCGCTGGCCATGGTGGCCGCATCACGGCTGGGGTCGGAGTTTTTACCCGAACTCAATGAGGGCACATTCTGGGCCAACTTCGACATGCCTTCGAGCGTGTCCAGCGAAGAAGCCGCCAAGATCCTGCTGATGGCACGCAAGGCCTTGACCAGCGTACCCGAGGTGCGCACAGCGGTGTCCAAGGCTGGCCAGCCGGAAGACGGTACAGACCCCAAGACGCTGAGCATGGCGGAAATCTTCATCGACGTGAAGCCGCAGGAAGAATGGCGCAAGGGCCTGACCCGCGACCAGCTGATTGAGGAAATGGACCACAAGCTGAGCGCCATCCCGGGCGTCAACCCCGCCTTCTCGCAGCCGATTCGCGACAACGTGCTCGAATCCATCTCGCAGATCAAGGGGCAAATCGTCGTCAAGGTATCGGGCGAGGACCTGACCGAGCTGCGCCGTGTCGCCGAAGCCATACAGCGTGAAATCAAGCAGGTGCAGGGCGTGCAGCGCGGCGAGATTGACCGCCTCGGTGATTTGCCGCAGCTGGTGATCGACATTGACCGCGATCGGGCGGCGCGCCTGGGCCTGAACGTGCAGGACATCCAGGACGTGATCGAAGCCGCGCTCGGCGGCAAGGCGGCCACCCAGCTCTGGGAAGGTGAGCGCAAGTTTGCCGTGGCGGTTCGTCTGCCCGAAAACAAGCGTGTGATTGCCAGCTTGCCGCAAACGCTGATACCGACGCCCGATGGCGGCTACACGCAGCTCGGCAGCGTGGCCACCATACGCGAAACCAACGGCGCCATGAACATCGCCCGCGAAGCCGGCCGCCGCACCATGGCCATTGGCATCTTCATCAAGGGCCGCGACATGGGCTCGGTAGTCAAGGACATGCAGGCCCGTGTGGCGGACAACGTCAAGCTGCCATCGGGCTACACCATCGGCTGGTCGGGCGAGTTTGAAAACCAGGAACGCGCCATGCAGCGGCTGTCGGTGGTGGTGCCAATATCGCTGCTGCTGATCTTTGTGCTGCTGTTTGACGCCTTCAAGTCCTTCCGCATGGCTGCGCTGATCCTGATCAACGTGCCGCTGGCCCTGATTGGCGGATTTGTAGCCTTGTGGATTTTCTCAATACCGCTGTCGGTCTCTGCGGCCATTGGCTTTATTGCGCTGTCGGGCCAGGCGGTGCTCAACGGCGTGGTGATGCTGTCGGTCTTCCAGCAGTTGCAGCAAGCCGGCCACACCGTCGTTGATGCCGTGCGGCTGGGCTCCATGCAGCGCCTGCGCACCGTGCTGATGACAGCCATGCTGGCGGCACTCGGTCTGTTGCCGATGGCGCTGTCCCACGACATCGGCTCCGAAACGCAAAGGCCGCTGGCCATCGTCATCATCGGGGGCCTGATCACGGCCACCCTGCTGACGCTGGTGGTGCTGCCGGTGCTGTATGTCGCGTGGTTCAGCAAAGACAAGAAAGCCGCGCCGGAAACGGGCGGCGGCGTAACAAAAGCATCGGCGTAAACCAGACCGCAGCCACCGGGTAGCAAAAGCAACCCGGTGGAGTCATCCTCTCGGCGCTATTTAATTAATAGCTAGAGATGACCGGAAGCCGGGGGTTGCGGGCATTTCCAGCCCAAAATTAGGCTCTTGATGCGAGTTTCAGGCCCTGCAGGGCCGCCTGTTCCGGGTCGTCGGCCAGCGTCACTGCGCTGACGACAGCCACGCCATCGACGCCGCAGGCCATGACGCCCGGTAGACGCCCCAGCGAGATGCCGCCAATGGCTACCACCGGATACGGCGCCGCCTGCGGAGCCCAGAGCTTCAGGCGCTCCAGCCCCACCGGCTCGTAAGGCATGACCTTGAGCGTGGTCGGATAAATCGGGCCAATCGCCAGGTAGGACGGCTGCACCGCATGGGCACGCGCCAGCTCGGCGGGCGTATGGGTGCTCAGCCCGAGCCGCACCCCGGCGCTGCGCAGGGCGGCGATATCGGCAATGTCCAGATCCTCCTGCCCGAGGTGCACGCCATAGGCCTTCTCAGCCAGCGCAAACTGCCAGTGGTCGTTGATGAACACCTGCGAACCCGGCACCCTGCGGCCGGCCGCGACCGCAGCGTTGACCTCGCGCTCAATCTCAAGCGGTGTGTGGCCCGCTGCCTTGAAACGCAGCTGGACGGTACGCACACCCCAGCCCAGCAGGCGTTCAACCCATTCGGCGGTGGCCACGACAGGATAAAAACCAATGGGACCAGTCAACGGAGCAAATGGTGTCGTGTTCATGGGAATCTTCAAAGTCCTAGGCGGAATGCCAAAAGGGTACGCCCACCGTCGGCGTCGAAGCCTGTGCAGCAGCACGCTCCGGCATCGGCGTTGATTCATGCGCCGCACGGCCTGCAGCAATGCCATCCGCAAAGGCCCGCGCCATACGCACCGGGTCACCAGCCTGCGCCACAGCGGTATTGAGCAGCACCGCGTCAAAACCCATTTCCATGACCTGCGCAGCATGTGAAGGCCGGCCCAACCCTGCATCGACCACCAGCACGGCATCTGGCAGGCGGCGGCGCATGGTTTCCAGCGCGTAGGGGTTCATCGGCCCGCGGCCGGTGCCAATCGGCGCCGCCCACGGCATCACGGCCGCGCAGCCGGCATCGCGCAGGCGCTGTGCCATCACCAGGTCGTCGGTGGTGTAGGCAAACACGGCAAAGCCTTCTTTGGCCAGCACGGTGGCCGCCTGCAGCGTGGCCTGCGGGTCAGGCTGCAGCGTGTAGTCGTCGCCGATGACTTCAAGCTTTATCCAGGTCGTGCCGAAAATCTCGCGCGCCATCTGGGCAAGCGTGATGGCCTCTTCAGCACTGTGGCAACCCGCCGTGTTGGGCAGGATGTGGCACTTCATGGCCTGCACGCGCTGCCAGAAACTGTTGCCGCCGCCCGTCTCGGGCTGCAGGCGGCGCAGGCCGACCGTCAGCACCTCTGTGCCCGAGGCCGCGACCGCATCACTCAATACCTGCGGCGAAGGGTAATGCGAGGTGCCCAGAAAAAACCGGCTGTGCAGGGTGGTGCCGGCAACCGTCCAGGGGCTGCCATGCGCGATGGTGGGGGATGTGGGTGTCATGTCATCCACCTGTTATCGGCGTGACGATGTCTATGCGGTCGCCGTTTTGCAGTGCGCGCTGGGGCCACTGGCCACGCGGCACAAACGTGTTGTTGATCGCGCAGGCAAAGGCAGCCGCAAAATCGTAGCCACGCAGTTGCAGCAACGCCTGCAGCGTCGGCGCCGGGGTGTCGACGCGCTCGCCGTTCAATGAAATAGTCAGCATGGTCGTCACCTCGTTCATCACTTCAGTCATTGTCTTTACCAAGCAGTTTATGGGCAAGGTTGTCCACCAGCGCCGGTGCGCACAGATAGCCATGCCGGTACAGCCCGTTGATGTGCCAGACACCGTCCCGCAGCTCCACCGTGGGGCGGTGGTCGTCCAGCGCCGGCCTGAGCGCAGCGCTCATGCGCAGTACGCGCGCCTCGCCAAAAGCCGGGTGCAGGCTGTGCAGCGCGCTGGCGAGTTCCAGCACCGAGCGCACCGTCACCGGCCCAGCGTCCTCGGACTCCAGCTCGGTGGCACCCACCACGAATTGCTGGTTGGGGCGCGGCGCAACATAGAGCTGGTAGCGGGGATGCATCAGCCGCACCGGGCGCTGCAGGGTGACGCCGGCGCATTCAACGCGCAGCACTTCACCGCGCACACCACGCAGCGGGTTACCGGACGGCCATTCGGCCTTGCTGCCCACACCGCGCGCGTCCACCGCAACATCCACACTGTAGCTGCCACCAGCTGTCACGATGCGATGCGGCTCGATGTGTTCGACCGCCGCCTCTTCATGCAGCTGACCGCCAAGCCGGTCAATCTCAAGCGCCAGCGACGCCATCCACTGGTCGTTCGCCAGCTGCCCCTCGCCATCGAGAAACAGGCCGCCGCCAAAGCGCCCGGCCAGTGTCGGCTCCATCCTGCCAAGCGCAGCGGCATCCAGCGTGTGTACCTGCGCGCGCGACGCTTCGGGCAGCTTGTGGTGAAGCAGACGAGAGAAATGCTCCAGCGACGTCTGGTCCTGCGCATGCGCCACGACCAGCGTACCGGCTTCCCTAAAGTAAACCGGTGGACCGCCGCCTTCCGCAAGCTCGGCAATCCATTTGGGCCACAACTGCATGGAGCGTTGGCCCAGCGCAAACACGGCATCGTCAGACACCGCCAGCTCGGCCAGCGGCGACAGCATTGCCGCGGCCGTCATCGACGCAGTGCGCTCGTCGCCCCGCTGCAGCGCATCAAACAGGCTCACGCGGCAACCGGCGCGCAAAAGCCGCCAGGCCAGCGTGCGGCCGGCCAGGCCTGCGCCTGCTATACCGATATGAAGTTTGCCCATGTCGACTGCGCGTTCGCCTTCAGGAGTAAATCTCGCTGCCGCCTTCGCGGAACTCTTTGGCTTTCTCTTCAAACCCGCTGTCTATCTGCTTGATGGCGATGACCCCGGGCGTTGTAGCCAGCGTGGTGGTTGAAGGATTCAACCGCGCAAACTCTCGCACCTCCTGCGAGATCTTCATCGAGCAGAACTTGGGCCCGCACATCGAGCAGAAATGCGCCACCTTGGCGTTTTCTTTCGGCAGCGTTTCATCGTGATAAGCCATCGCGGTATCCGGGTCGATGGCAAGGCGGAACTGGTCTTCCCAGCGGAACTCGAAGCGCGCCTTGCTGACCGCGTTGTCCCACATCTGTGCGCCCGGATAGCCCTTGGCCAGGTCGCCTGCATGCGCGGCAATCTTGTAGGCAATCAACCCCTGCTTGACGTCATCGCGGTTCGGCAAACCCAGATGTTCTTTCGGAGTCACGTAGCACAGCATGGCCGTGCCATACCAGCCAATGTTGGCCGCACCCATGGCCGACGAAATGTGGTCGTAGCCCGGCGAGATGTCGGTGATCAAAGGGCCAAGGGTGTAGAACGGCGCTTCAAAGCAAGCCTCAAGCTGCTTCTCAACATTCTCTTTGACGAGCTGTAGCGGCACATGGCCTGGCCCTTCGATCATCACCTGCACATCATGCTTCCATGCGATCTGCGTCAGCTCGCCCAAGGTGTGCAACTCGGCAAACTGTGCTTCGTCGTTGGCATCAGCAATCGAGCCTGGGCGTAGGCCGTCGCCGAGCGAGAAGCAGACGTCATAAGCTTTCATGATCTCGCAGATCTCTTCAAAGCGTTCGTACAAAAAGCTTTCTTTATGGTGCGACAGGCACCACTTGGCCATGATGGAGCCACCGCGCGACACAATGCCGGTCAAACGGTTTGCCGTCAGCGGCACATAAGCCAAACGCACGCCGGCATGGATGGTGAAGTAATCCACGCCCTGCTCGGCCTGCTCGATCAGCGTGTCGCGAAAGATTTCCCAGGTCAGGTCTTCGGCCTTGCCGTTGACTTTTTCCAGCGCCTGGTAAATCGGCACTGTGCCGATGGGCACCGGCGAGTTGCGCAAAATCCACTCGCGGGTTTCATGGATGTTTTCACCGGTGGACAAATCCATCACAGTGTCTGCGCCCCAACGAATCGACCAGACCAGCTTGTCGACTTCTTCTTCAATGCTTGAGGTCACGGCCGAATTGCCGATGTTGGCATTGACCTTGATCAGGAAGTTGCGGCCGATGATCATCGGCTCACTCTCGGGATGGTTGATGTTGTTCGGTATCACAGCCCGGCCACGCGCCACTTCGTCACGCACAAATTCAGCCGTGATGTCCTGCGGAATCGATGCACCAAACGAATGTCCGCGCTTGGGCACGCGCTCGGTCGCCAGGCGCTCCGCCAGCTGTGCGCGCACCAGGTTCTCGCGGATGGCGATGTACTCCATCTCCGGCGTGATGATGCCTTTGCGGGCATAGTGCATCTGCGAGACATTCATGCCGGCCTTGGCACGGCGCGGAACCGGTGCATGCGCCATGCGCAGGGCGCTAAGTGCTGGGTCGTTCAGGCGTTCGCGGCCGTAGGCGCTGCTGATGCCGGGCAGCGCTTCGGTATCCTGGCGTTCGTTGATCCAGGCGCCGCGCAAGGGCAGCAGGCCGCGCGTAATGTCGATGGCTGCAGCAGGGTCGGTGTAGACGCCGGACGAATCAAACAGGCGGATAGGCGGGTTGGCTTCACGCCGCGTTTCAGTACCCTCGGCGACCAGCGTGTCGGTCAGCGTAACCTCGCGAAAAGGCACGCGGATGTCGGGGCGCGAGCCCTCGATGTAAATCTTTGCGGAGCCGGGAAAAGGCGCACGCGTGATGCGGCTGGTGAGGTCGTTGGTATCAACGGTAAGGCGGGTTTTGGCCATGGCGATTGTTCTCCAGACTGTCAAGCAGTTCCACAGGTGTGGGTGGGTGCCTGTTGGGGAGCCGGGAGTTGCACCGTAGTTGAATGCGGCGTACCGGAGCCAAAATTGCGTTGTTCCCTACGCGGGGATGATCCCGATCAGGTTCAGCGGGTCTCGC
>JANYFF010000395.1 GCA_025362825.1 Polaromonas sp.
CCACACCACCGGTCAGCACCTTGCCACTTGAAGGCACCACGTTGTTGTAAGCGCGCGCCAGGCGGGTGATGGAGTCCAGCAGGATGACCACGTCTTTTTTCAGTTCGACCAGGCGTTTGGCCCGTTCGATCACCATCTCGGCCACGTGCACGTGGCGGGCGGCGGGCTCGTCAAAGGTGGAGGCAATCACCTCGCCCTTGACGGTGCGCTGCATTTCGGTCACTTCTTCCGGCCGCTCATCGATCAGCAGCACCATCATGTGGCTGTCGGGGTAGTTGGCGGAAATGGCGTGCGCGATGTGCTGCATCATCACGGTCTTGCCGCTCTTCGGTGGGGCTACCAGCAGCGCGCGCTGGCCCTTGCCGATCGGCGCGATGATGTCGATCACGCGGGCGGTGATGTTTTCTTCGGTTTTGACGTTGTCGCGTTCCAGTCGCATCTGTTCATTGGGGAACAGGGGCGTCAGATTCTCAAACATCACCTTGTGTTTGTTATCTTCCGGTCCGCCGCCGTTGACCTTGTCCAGCTTGTTCAGGGCAAAGTAACGCTCGCCATCTTTGGGCGTGCGCACTTCGCCTTCAATCATGTCACCGGTGTGCAGATTGAAGCGGCGGACTTGACTGGGGCTGATGTAAATATCGTCGGTACTGGCGGTGTAGCTGGTATCCGGGCTGCGCAGAAAGCCAAAACCGTCGGGCAAAATTTCCAGCACGCCGTCGGCGATGATTTGCTCACCCGTGCGGGCGCGCTTTTTGATGATGGCGAACATCAGCTCTTGCTTGCGCATGCGGCCGGTGTTTTCAATCTCAAGCTCTTCAGCTTGCTTGAGGACTTCCGACACGTGCAGTGCCTTGAGTTCGTTTAAGTGCATGGAATGGCCCAAATGGGTGTTGAACGAAATACGGGGGGAGATGTGTGTGAGGCGGATCGGTATCCATAACCTCAAGGTTTTAAACCTGGAACTCGAACTGACTCGGGGTGTGCGTCAGCGAATTAGAGTGATTATGACAGGAAAACGGGGAGGGGAAAACTGCAGCCTTGAAGCGTTGTCAAGGCTGCACGATAAAGTCAAGCCGCTGGGGCGTTGACCGGATCAGGCCAGTTGCTGGTCAATAAAGGCGGTCATTTGGGCCTTGCTCATGGCGCCGACCTTGGTGGCCGCCAGTTGGCCGCCCTTGAACAGCATCAGCGTGGGGATGCCGCGAATGCCAAATTTGGCCGGAATGTCGCGGTTTTCGTCCACATTCATCTTGGTGACTTGCAGCTTGCCTTCATAGGCGGTAGACACTTCGTCCAGAATCGGCGCGATCATCTTGCAAGGTCCGCACCACTCGGCCCAGTAATCTACCAGCACGGGCAGGGCCGATTGCAATACGTCCACTTCAAAAGACGCGTCAGACACATGTTTGATAAGTTCGCTGGCCATTGTTTTTTCCTAGATTGGTAGTCGGTACAGGTAAAGTGGGGAAATTGTGACAGAAACCAAGCCCATCTACCGATTGCCCATTCCCTATGGATGAAATAGTAAAAAAACATCACGCTGACCGAGCGTGGGACCGCGTGATGGGCCAGATCCGTGCCGCGATGACGCTTCAGCACGTGCATGTCTCGCGCGTTGTGGTGCTGGTGCCGTATGCCCAGTTGATGCAGGAAGCGCGCAGTGCCTGGCTGCGCGGGCTCGACAACGCGCAAACCTCGACCCATTTTTTGCCCCGCTTCGAGACCACCATGAACTGGACCCGCAGTCTGGGGGGCTTTGCGCCCAGCGGGGACGATGTGCGGCTGGACGCTGCGCGGGACGTGCTGACCGCTGCCTCATTGCTGTCGCGCGCCGGGCTGGCGGCGCATCAACATGTGCTGACCGGGCGCTTGATGGAAGCCACCTGGAGTTTGGCGCGGGTGGCCGCTGCCGTGCCGCCGCTGGCGCGTGCGCAGTGGGGTGCGGACCAAGGCGCCACGCTGACCACGGGCATGGAGTCCTCGGTGCTGGCGCTGGAGGCTGCGACGGCGCAGATCGCGGTGGCGTGGGCGGCCAGTTCCAGTTATCCGTCGGACCCGGTATTTGCGGCCGCGCCTGAGTTGCTGGTGTTGCTGAGTGGTTTTCAGGCCGAACCCATGGCTCTGGCGTTGCAGCAGGCGCTGGGTGAGCGGA
>JANYFF010000607.1 GCA_025362825.1 Polaromonas sp.
CATGGCGATGACGCCCTCCACCGTCATCGGCATGTAGATGACGACGCGGTCACTCTTTTTGATGCCCATGGCCTTGAGCGCGCTGGCGAACTGGCTCACCTTGGCGTGGAGCTCTTTGTAAGTGACGTTGGTGACCTTGCCATCGTCAGCTTCAAAAATAATGGCGTTTTTTTGCTCGGTCGGGGTACCCAGATGGCGATCGAGACAGTTGTACGAAGCATTCAGCTCGCCGTCGGCAAACCATTTATAGAACGGGGGATTTGACTCATCCAGCACTTCAGTGAACGGCTTGTTCCAGCTCAGGTTACTCCTGGCCAGCCGGGCCCAGAAGCCTTCAAAATCCGTATCGGCTTCCTGGCACATGGCGTTGTACGCCTCCATGCCAGAAATACGGGCGGCTTTAACGGTCGCAGGGGTTGGCGGGAACACGCGGTTTTCAATCAGCATGGACTCGATATTCGATGAAGGCGTACTTGACGTGGGGGCGCTCATTGCTTTTGTCTCCTGTTTGTCATGAAATGCAGTGTTGTCGCATGGTACTGTCATGCTTCGCACTTACAAGCCACTGACTGGCTTGAACCTTACAAATTTCGATTACCACGATGAAGCGTATTCATGTCTGAACCCGTAAAAAAAGAATCTGTCCCCCTGCGGCCCCTGCCCAACCTCATATTTGCCAGCCGCTGGTTACAACTGCCCCTGTACCTTGGGCTGATCGCCGCGCAGGCTGTGTATGTGGTTCACTTCATGGTGGAGCTGAAGCACCTGATATCAGCGGCATTTGGCAGTCAGCCAGATTTACAGGCGCTGATCACCAGCATAGGATATAAAACCACCGTTCCCATCGTCACGCTGAACGAAACCGTCATCATGCTGGTGGTTCTGGCGCTTATCGACGTGGTGATGATCTCTAACCTGCTCATCATGGTGATTGTGGGCGGCTATGAAACTTTTGTGAGCCGCATGAACCTTGAAGGCCACCGCGACCAGCCTGAATGGTTGAGCCACGTCAACGCGTCTGTGCTGAAAGTGAAACTGGCCACGGCAATCATTGGCATCAGCTCGATTCATCTGCTCAAAACCTTCATCAATGCCGACAACTACACCGATCGAGTGCTGATTGCACAAACCGTCATTCACATCGCATTTCTGTTGTCAGCACTTGCGATTGCCTACACCGACAAAATCATGTCGAGCATTGCCGCGCAAAAGCACTAAGTTGTTACTGGCGCCGCGCTAGTGCTCTTCTTGTGCCCGCTGCGTAGCAAAATTAGCGTGCCCGCCATACCTGACAAAAGGGAACCGCACAAAACGCCCAGTTTGACCTGGGTGTCATAAGCGTCGCCCTGCCCCGTAAACGCCAGCGAACCGATAAAAAGGCTCATGGTGAAACCAACGCCGCAAAGCAGGCACACACCGAAGAATTGACTCCAGCTGGACGCTGCGGGCAAACCAGCACCGGCAAAGCGAATCAACAACCACGACGCCCCAAACACTCCCACAGCCTTGCCCAGCAGCAAACCGGCAGCAATGCCGAGTGGCACAGTAGCCGTCAATGTGGCCATCGTCACGCCTTGCAATGAAACGCCGGCGTTGGCAAATGCAAACATGGGCAAAATCGCGAACGCAACCCACGGGTGGAGCGCATGCTCAGCCTTTTTCAAAGGCGATCCGCCGCGGCTGTCGGTCAGGGGAATCGTCAGCGCCGTGGCTACTCCGGCCAACGTTGCATGTATGCCGGACTTGTAGACGAAGAGCCAGACTACCAGCCCGACCGCCACGTAAGGCGCAATCGACATGACTTTGGCACGATTGAAAGCTACCAGAATCAAAATACAGGCGCCGGCTCCCAGCAACGCCGCTAGCGACAGTTGGTCGGTGTAGAAAAACGCGATGATCACAATCGCACCAAGATCGTCAATGATCGCAACAGCGGTTAAAAACACCTTTAGTGAAGCAGGTACGCGGCTACCCAGCAGCACCAAAATGCCAAGCGCAAACGCTATGTCAGTGGCGGCGGGTATCGCCCATCCGCGCAACGCGACGCTGTTACCCCAGTTAATACCGATATAAATCAGCGCGGGAACTGCCATGCCGCCGAGGGCTGCACCAGCAGGCAGCAAAGCCTTACGGGTCGAGGCCAGCTCGCCCTCGATCAACTCACGCTTGATCTCCAGTCCAACCAGAAAGAAAAAAACCGCCATCCACAAATCATTGACCCAGTGCATTAGCGACTTGGACAATACCAGCCAGTCATGGCCAACGCGTAGCTCACCGGGCCAGTGCACAAACTTGTCATAAAGACCGCTCAAAGGCGAGTTGCTGGCTATCAATGCCAGCATGGCAGCCAGCGCCAGCACCACGCCTGCAAACGACTGCGAATTTATGAATTGAGTGATGGTATGTTTCGTGGTTTTGAGCATCGGCCGATTGTGCATGGCGTCCGCACCGCGCGGTTCCACAATGCAAAAAGCCGCTTGAAGCGGCTTTTTGCATTATTAAGGCTTGACCGGATTAATGGCCGCGCAGGGCGCTCACAAAGGTGAGCAAGGGTGTTGCGGCAATCAGCTCACGGACCAACTGGGTAAAACGCGATGCGTCGATTGGTGTGGCAATGGTCGGGTTAGAAGCAATCATGGTGTTCCTTTGCAGTAAATGGATCTAAGCTGATTATTAGGGTAAACCCCATGTCTTGTCAAACCCCAAGCGCATTACCCCACCATGTTCTCGGGCTTTACCCAATGGTCAAATTGCTCCGCCGTCACGTGACCCGATGCCAGCGCCGCATCGCGCAGGCTGGTACCTTCTTTATGCGCCTTTTTTGCAATGAAGGCCGCCTTGTCGTAGCCGATATGCGGGTTCAGTGCCGTCACCAGCATCAGCGAAGAACTGACCAACTCAGCGATACGCGCACGGTTTGGCTCTATGCCGACGGCGCAATGGTCGTTGAAGCTGGTCATGCCGTCAGCCAGCAGGCGAACGCTCTGCAGAAAGTTGTGGGCAATCATGGGACGGAAAACGTTCAACTCAAAGTTGCCGGACGCACCGCCAAAGTTGATCGCCACATCATTGCCGAAAACCTGCGCAGCCAGCATCGTCACGGCTTCGCTCTGCGTGGGGTTGACCTTGCCCGGCATGATGGACGAGCCGGGTTCGTTTTCGGGAATGTTCAACTCGCCAATACCGCTGCGCGGGCCGCTGGCCAGCCAGCGCACATCGTTGGCGATTTTCATCATGCTGGCGGCCAATGTCTTGAGGGCACCGTGGGCATACACCAGGCCATCGGCAGCGGCCAGCGCCTCAAACTTGTTGGGTGCGGTGACAAACGGCAAACCCGTCAGGGTTGCGAGCTCGGCAGCCACCTGTACCGCATAGCCCTTAGGTGCATTCAGACCGGTGCCAACCGCCGTGCCGCCCAGGGCCAGTTCGCACAGGTGGGGTAAGGCATCGCGCACGTGCCTCGCGCCATGATCGAGCTGCGCAACATAGCCAGAGAACTCCTGGCCAAGCGTCAGCGGCGTGGCATCCTGCAGATGGGTGCGGCCAATCTTGACGATGCCTTCAAAATCCTTTGACTTTTGCGCCAGCGTTGCGCGCAGCTTTTCAATCGCCGGTAGCAGCCGCTGCGTGATGGCAACGACCGCTGAAACATGCATGGCCGTCGGAAACACATCGTTGGACGACTGGCTGCGGTTCACGTCGTCGTTCGGGTGCACCAGCCGGGCATCGCCGCGCTCGCCACCCAACAGCTCGCTGGCGCGGTTGGCCAGCACCTCATTGACATTCATATTGGTCTGCGTGCCCGAGCCGGTCTGCCAGACCACCAGTGGAAACTCGCCGGCATGCAGACCTGCAATCACCTCATCAGCGGCAGCGACGATGGCTTTGGTTTTTGCTTGGTCCTGCAAACCCAGCGCGTGGTTGACGCGCGCCGATGAACGCTTGATTTGCGCCAGTGCGCGGATGATCTCACGCGGCTGCTGCTCGCCGGAAATATCAAAGTTCTGCAGGGAGCGCTGGGTCTGGGCGCCCCACAACCTGTCGGCGGGAACCTCGATGGGGCCAAAGGTGTCGCGTTCGGTGCGAGTCTTTCCGGTCGTTACGGCGGCGGTGTTGGCGGGTGTTGTCATGGGCTGACTATGTCACAGACAGGGCGGCATCGTCACCGCTGTGGGAACGGCCTAGGACGCGTAATAAAACACCGCCACGCAGTGGCAAGCCGTGCCGGCAGCCACAAAAAGGTGCCATACAAAGTGCGAGTACCGCACGCGCTCGTCCAGCACAAAAAAGACCACGCCCAGCGTGTAGGCCAGCCCGCCGGCGACCAGCCAGAACAGCCCCCAACCAGGGATCAGCTCCCACATCGGCTTGATGGCAATCAGCGCTATCCAGCCCATGGCGAGATAAAGAACGGTGGAAAGCCGTGGCCAGCGGATGCCGGCAAATGACTTGGCAGCAATGCCTGCCAACGCCATCGCCCAGACCAGGCCAAACAGCGTCCAGCCCCAGGGACCACGCAACACGCCGAGTGTGAACGGCGTGTAGGTGCCAGCAATCAGCAGGTAAATCGCGCTGTGGTCCAGTACCTGGAACACCCGCTTGGCGCGCATGGCTCGCACGCCCGGTAGCGCGTGGTACAGCATGGACGTTGCGTAGAGCACCACCATGCTGGCTGCAAAGACGCTGACACCGACGATGTCCAGCGCATCGCCTTGGCGCACCGCAGAAACGATTAAAAACGGAGCCGCAATCAGAGCGGCCAACAACGCGAGCCCATGGCTGACGCTGTTGGCGATCTCCTCACCAACCGATTGCGAACGGTCCTGAACGGACATCAGCGTTTGAGCAGCACTTTCAGCACGTTCTGTACACGGCGCGCATTGCCGGCTTCAAATTCGCCGGCCAGCACCTTGGCAGCGTCCTCACCCCAGGTTTCTGCGGGCGCAGGGGCGTTGCGTTTGGTCAGTAATTGCAGTTGCATCATGCGGCGCGCGCTTATGTGCTCGGCAGGTGTGGGCAGTTCTGCGGCCATTTCAAGGCGCAGCAGGGCTTCTGATGCGTCCTTGCCCGACGGCTTGCTGACGGCGTCCACCCAGCTGCTGCGAACTGCCGGCGTTACCAGCTTGCCAAGGTCTTGCGCGCTTGGCAGTTGGGCTGCATCGCGCTTTTCCCAAGCAGTCAGCAGGTTGGTCAGCACTTCGCCATGCGCCTGCATGGTCAGCTTTTTGAGGGCCATGTTGGCAGCCTCAAAGGCTTCGCGCTGTGCGCGGAAAGCGGCATCGCCCAGACGCGGGCCGCGGTCTTCAAAAGCCGGGCGTTCGTTGCGGTCGGCAAAGCGTGGTGCGCGGTCTTCGCGCTCTGGCCGGTAAGGCTCGAATTTGTTGTCAGTGCTCTGGCGCGGGCCGGCTGGTTTACCGCCGGGCTTGCCGCCTGGGCCGCTGCGTGCGTCCTTGCGGTCGCCAAACTTGCCGCCGCGGCCTGCGGGTGCAGCCTCGGCTCTGCGCGCGCCAGGGCGGTCATCGCCACGCATGGCAACAATCGGCTTGGCAGGTTTTGGTGCTGGTGCGGGTGGCGCTGCAGGTTCAGCTGCGGCTTCTGGCGCGGCTTCATCAGCAGACGCGGCATCAGCTTCCGGCGCAGCATCAGCGGCAACATCGTCGGCCAGAGCCTGCGCTTCGTCTGCTACGTTTTCTGTAGCATCATGCTCAGGTATTACTGGGGCTACGGGCTGATTTGACTCTAAAATCGTGGTTTCAGGCAGGTTTGCAGCAACCGGAGCCGTCGCCACCGCAACAGGCACCTGTCCGCGCACCACGGCTTCAAGCGCCTTGGCGGCGGCGTGAATCTGCTGTGCATCGCCGCTGGCGGTGGCGGCTTCAACGGCTTTGGAGGCTTCGAGCACCATGCGGTCGAATTCGCCGAGTGCCGAGGCGGCTTTTTCACGCTCCAGCGTCTTGCGCTGGAAGGCATCGTCAATCGGCTTGCGGAAGGCATCCCACAGCTTTTGTTCCTGCTTGCGCTCAATAGGCACGCCCTGCGCTTCATGCTGCCAGCGCTGCTGCAGGTGCTTGACGGCATCGATGTGCAGTTGCGGCTCGGCGCCGAGCGCCGAGGCTTCTTCAATCATGGCCCGGCGGCGCGCCAGGCTTTCGCTGCGCGCGGTGGTCAGCGGCGCGTCGGCGGCTTCCATTGCAGCCTTCCAGACAGGCTGGATTTCTGCAAAGGCTTTCTCGCTCAGGTGGCCGGCCTCGCGCCATTTTTCAACAAAACCGTTGAGGCTGCGGATGTGCATTTTCCAGTCTGTATTGGCCTTGTTGGCCTCGGCCCAGGCGTGCACTTCATCAATCAGCGCCTTGCGCTGCGCCCGGGTGGCTTCGGTTTGTTCCTTGACGGTTTCAAGCCAGGTCTCGACAACCTTATGGGCTTCGTTGCAGGCGTCGTCAAAACGCTTCCACAGCGCGTGGTTGGGCGTGCCGCCTTGGTCGCTGGTTTTCCATTGTTCGCGCATCACGCGCAGCGCGTCCTGCTGCTTTCTTCCTCCAAAAGGCTTGGCCACCAAGGCCTCGGCCTTGACGACCAGCTCTTCACGGATCTGGTCGGCGCGCCAGCGTTGCCAGCCTTCCAGCTCACCGGCAGCGGTCAGTGCCGCATGGGCTGCCGCTTCAAGCTTGCTGTCGATGTTGCGGATGTTTTCTTTCAGAGCCTGGCGCAGGTCAGCGGCCACTTTTGGTGTGGCTTTGCCGTGGCCTTCAGTGACTTCATGCTCAAGCCGCGTGACGGCGGCCTGCACGATGGCGGTTGCTTTTTCGCGCATGTCCTTCAGCACGACCGGGTCGATCTTGACCTTGGGCGAGCGGGCAGCTGCGTCACCTGCCGGTGCTGCGGCAATGCCGCGCGCTGCACGCAGTTCGTCAGCCCACACCCGCACGGTGGGCAGCGGCGCTGCCGCATCGTCGAACGCCTTGACGGCGACTGCAATGGCGGCCTGATAGGCGTCCCACACCGCCAGCAGCTGGCCTCTAGCCGCGTCAAGCAGCGGCGGGAACTTCGCATCCACGCTCGGCCAGTTCGCATCCTGGGCGATTTCATCGGCTTGGGCCTGCCAGTGGGCAACGTCGGTGCGCAGTGTTTCGAGTGCGGCCTGCGCATCGCGCCAGGGTTTGATGGACAGCACTTCGATGCGCTGCGCGATCAGCACAGCGGCCTCGCGCTGGACTTGGGTGCGGTGCTGCAGGTCTTCAATCGTCTTGACGCGCTCGGCCAGCTGCACCTTCAGGCTGGCCAGCGGCTCTTTTGACAGCGGCGCGCCGGCTTTGGCGGC
>JANYFF010000608.1 GCA_025362825.1 Polaromonas sp.
GGCCTTATGTAGAGGCCCTCCGTCTGGATGAAGCCATGAACCCGCTGACCTTGCTGGCCTTTGGCATGTACGGCGAAATCCTGCCCAACCAGAGCGGTGCGCCGATACGCCTGGTGGTGCCCTGGAAATACGGCTTCAAGAGCGGCAAGAGCATTGTCAAAATTCGCTTTACCGACAAGGAGCCGCGCACCGCCTGGAACAAGGCTGCAGCGCAGGAGTACGGTTTTTATTCCAACGTTAATCCAAATGTGGACCATCCCCGCTGGAGCCAGGCCACCGAACGCCGTATCGGCGAAGACGGCTTGTTTGCAAAAAAGCGCAAGACGCTGATGTTCAATGGCTATGAAGCACAGGTCGGCCAGCTTTATGCAGGCATGGACCTGAAAAAGAATTTTTAATGTTGTCGCGGCAAAAGCTTTTGCTGCATCCGGCGGCAAAGGTGACTCTCTTCATGGTTTGCCTGCTGCCCTTTGCGTGGTTGGTCTATCGGGCATTTAGCAACCAGCTGGGGGCCAACCCGGCTGAAGCCCTGATTCGCGCTACCGGCGACTGGACCCTGCGCTTCCTGTGTATCGTGCTGGTTGTGACGCCGCTGCGGGTGATCTCAAGTACGCCGGCACTGGCGCGCTTTCGGCGCATGTTGGGCCTGTTTGTCTATTTTTATGTGGTGGTTCACCTGCTCAGCTACAGCTGGTTCGACATGGGTTTTGATGTGCCCGACATCGCCAAGGACATAGCCAAGCGGCCGTTTATCCTGGTGGGGTTTTCGGCGTTCGTACTGCTCACGCCGCTGGCCGCAACCTCATTCAACGCCGCCATCAAGGCCATGGGCGTCAAGCGCTGGCAGATGTTGCACAAGCTGGTGTACGGGATAGCCGGCCTGGGCTTGCTGCACTTTTTCTGGATGCGAGCCGGCAAAAACAACTTTGCCGAGGTGTCTGTCTACGCCGCAATCATCGCCGTGCTTCTGGGCTGGCGTGTACGCCAATATTTCAGTAAAAAGAGCCTGCAGCCCCGAAACAACGGACGCAGTCAGCTATTAAATTAATAGCTGAGCCGATATCAGCCGACCAGCTGCTCGTGGCGCATTTGATCCTGCGAATTCTCACGCTGCCTGATCAGGTGGGCTGCTTTGCCATCAACCAGCACTTCAGCGGCGCGCCCGCGGGTGTTGTAGTTGCTGGCCATGCTCATGCAATAAGCGCCGGCTGACAGCACCGCCAGGCGGGTACCGGCGGCAACGTCCAGCACGCGGTCCCGGCCTATCCAGTCGCCACTTTCGCATACTGGCCCAACGACGTCATAAGTCACCGTTGGCGTATTGCCAGCCTTGTCGGACAGCGGCACGATGGCGTGAAACGCCTGGTACATGGCGGGCCTGGGCAGGTCGTTCATCGCGGCGTCAATGATGCAGAAATTCTTCTGCTCGCCGGGTTTGACGTAGAGCACTTCGGTCAGACACACGCCGGCGTTGCCGACCAGTGAGCGGCCAGGTTCAATCATCAGCTTTTTGCCGCTATAGCCGCGCTGGTCTAGCTTGGCCAGCAGCTGCAGCCACAGTGCATCGGCTTCGGGCGGCGTATCGTTGTTGTAGTTGATGCCGAGGCCGCCGCCAAAATCAATGTGCTCAATCGGAATGCCCGCAGCCTCAATAGAAGCCACAAGGTCGAGCACGCGGTCCATTGCTTCCAGGTACGGTGTGGTCTCAGTAATCTGCGAGCCAATATGGCAATCGATACCCACAACGCGCAGGCCCGGCAACGAAGCCGCATGCTGATAAATACGCAGGGCGTCTTCATGGGCCACACCGAATTTGTTGCCCTTCAGTCCGGTGGAAATATAGGGGTGGGTTTTAGGGTCCACATTCGGATTGACGCGAATGCTCACCGGTGCCCGTAAGCCCATACCGGTTGCGACGCCGGAAAGCACTTCAAGTTCGGCTTCGCTTTCAATATTGAAGCAGCCGATCCCGGCGGCCAGCGCCTGATGCATCTCGGCGCGTGTCTTGCCTACGCCAGAAAAAATCACCTTGCGGACGTCACCTCCTGCCGCCACTACCCGGTCAAGCTCGCCGCCGGAGACGATGTCAAAGCCGCATCCGGCATCGGCAAATACCTGCAACACGCCCAGCGACGAGTTGGCCTTCATGGCATAGCAGATCTGCGCGCTACGCCCTGCAAACCCGCGCTGGTAGGCTGCCAGGGCACTCAGCATGGACGCTTTGGAATAGACAAACAGCGGCGTGCCATATTGATCGGCCAACGCGTCCAGGGCGACATCTTCTGTGTGCAGGGCATGACCGCGATAGGCCACAAATGGATGACCAGGGAGCTGAATGGCCGCGCTCATAGCGGAGCGGACGCCGGTTTGAGGGGGGTGGGCGCGGCCGACGGTACAGGCGTGCTGATTTCAGGAAGCAGGCGGTAGGGAACCGTCTGGGGTGCAATGAAAAGTGGACCTTTTTGCCCGCAACCGGTGATCGCTGACAGGGCAAGCACCGCAGCCACAAGTCCATACTGGCAAAGGGCAGGGCGCGCACGGCCTAAAATTTGAAATGAAGAAACCATAACGGGATTGTAATGACCGACCTTGAATATCTGGACCACGCAGAGACCACCTTGAAGACCGTGGAGATGGCCTGCGACCGGATCAACGACGAGACGGATGCCGATGTCGACAACCAGCGTACCGGCGGCATGGTCACCCTGACGTTTGAAAACCGCAGTCAGATCATCATCAATCTGCAAAAGCCGCTGCAGGAAATCTGGATGGCCGCCAGGGCCGGCGGCTTCCACTACAAATTCAGGGACGGCCAGTGGCTGGACACCAAAGACGGCAGCGAATTTTTTGCCTGCTTGGCCCGCTATGCCAGTGAGCAGTCGGGCGTGGTGCTGGACTTCAAGCCATTGCCCTGAAATGCGCTGTTAAGTTCAATTCTTGAACAGGTCAAGAATCCGTTTTTTCTCGTCTGCCGGTGGCAACACCGAGATGGGCGGGTTGGCAGGGGCCGGCGTTCCTGTCCCCGTGGCTTCGCCAGGAGCAGCGGCATCCTTCAGGCCCACGCTGCTGACACCTGAACCCTTGGCATATTCGTCGTAATACCATTCGCCGCCGACATTGACGACACCTTCCGGCGCCTGGTATTCAGTGACGGGCACACCCTTGAGCGCATAACTCATGAAATCAATCCAGATGGGAAGGCTCAGGCCGCCACCGGTTTCGCGGTCGCCCAGGTTTTTCGGCGTGTCATAGCCCATCCACACGGCCGCTGCCATCGTTGGCTGGAAGCCGACAAACCAGGTGTCGATGGAGTCGTTGGTCGTACCCGTCTTGCCGTAAATATCCGGCCGCTTCAAGACGGCCTGCGCCCGCGCCGCCGTGCCCGAACGGGCGACCTCCTGGAGCAGGCTGTCCATGATGAAGGCATTGCGGGCATCAATGCTGCGCACAGACTCGTCAAGCGCAGGTGGTTTGGTATCAAGCAGGACTTTACCTCGCTGGTCGGCAATTTTGGTGATCAGGTAAGGATTGACCCGGTAGCCTCCATTGGCAAAAACCGAATACCCGGTGGCCATTTGCATGGGCGTCACCGAACCTGCGCCCAATGCCATCGTCAGGTAGGCCGGGTGTTTTTCGGCTTCAAAA
>JANYFF010000420.1 GCA_025362825.1 Polaromonas sp.
AGATCGAGAGGGATTCGCAGAAGAACGGACTGTTCTTCTCCCTATGCGGAGTCGGCCGGGATCAGGCCAAGGCACTGAGCGCCCGCGCGGAAGCTATTGCGGGACTGCTGGATGCAGGCGTTTCACCGCGCGATGCCAAGCTGTTCAGCCGCAAGGCCAAGAATAGGTTGGGCGGATCCGATGTGTTGCAGGCCTGGTCAGGAATCTTTGAGGCGCTGGAGCTGGATCCAAAGACGGTAATAGGCTCAACACTGGCTGACTCCATAGCCCGGGAAGCGGTTGCTCGGTTCATTCCTGATGCCGCCCTGCCCTCCTTTCCGACGCGCATGCTGCGCGAACGCCAGGCGGGTGTGCGCACCAATGCCCAGATACTGGACACTTTGCTGCAACGCGATGCGTATTTTTCTCTGGCAGATGTGCGGCAGTTGCTGTGGGAAGACACACAGTTTGCCGGATTGCAAGTGCAACCTGATACGAACAGTAAGCCATTGGATTTGGACTCCTATGTGGAGTCCCGCATGCGAACCTTGCTGCAGAGCCCGGATCTATTGAAAGTGGTGGATCCCAACGCACCAGCCCAGGCAGGGTATTTGACTGGCCTGAATCGGTTCGGAGAGCCGGTGTTTACCACCCACAGTCTGCGCGCGCGCGAAACACGGCTGTTTGGCGAAACGGTTCCGGCGCTGTTGAAGTCTTCGGGCTATGCGGTAAACAAGGACTTGGCCATGCGCATCGTCCAGGAAACAGAGCAAAGGCTTTCGACGACAAGTGTGGCAAGCGGTGGCAAGCCGTTTGCATTGAGGGATTTTCAGCTGGCTGCGGTGTTGCAGGCGGCATGTGGCGATGGTCAGTTGTGTGTGCAGATTGCCGGTGCTGGCATGGGTAAGACCACGTCCGCCCAATTCACCAAAGAAATTCTCACCGCCCAAGGGCGTCAGATTCTGGGAGTGGCACCATCCAACAAGGCCGCCACTGCGCTGGGGCGTGAACTGGGCATTACTGCATCGTCGATTGACCGTCTGTTGCTGGACCTGCAAGCGGGCCGTCAGACGCTCGACCGCAATTCCGTTGTCTTTGTTGACGAAGCTGGCATGGCGGGGTTCGATGTGATGGAGAAGCTGTTCGAGCTGGCTGCACAGTCCGGTGCCAAGCTGATTCTCACAGGTGACCCGGAGCAGTTGCCCGCCGTGGCGCGGGGCAATGTGCTGCGCAAGCTTACCCAAATGGGGTCGCTTGCGTCCAGCCCGGATGCCCTGCTGTACCTGGGTCGCAATCTGGCGGACTGGAACCGCATCAGCCGCCAAAAGCAGGACTGGGCAAAACAGGCCAGCATGTATTTCTCTCAAGGGTTTGTCGGTGAAGGACTGCGGGAATATGAGACCCGCAATTGTGTGCACGGGGCCATGACCGCCACGCATCTTGGCGAGGATATAGCGCAGGCCTATATCGAAGATCCGGCAACACCATCCCAGAAGCTGATTCTGGCGACCACCAATGCGCAGGTCAAAGCGCTGAATGCTGTGGTGCGGGACAGACTCAAAGCTGCTGGCAAGCTGCATGGTGCGTGGAAGCTGCCCGATACCGGGATAGAGCTCAGTCTGGGGGACCGGCTGGTGTTCAAGGAAAGACAAGCTGTCACCACTGTCACGACAGGAGCAACAAAACGGAAGGATGCCAGCGAAACCAAACTCGGCTTGAGGGCAAACATCGCCAAGAACGAGTTTGCTACCGTCATGTCGATTTCGCGGCAACCAGATGGGTCGCTAGATTTGTTGTGCCAACTGGATACGCCCAAGGAAGATGGAACACCGCAGGTGGTACGACTCAATAGCCGGGCCATGGGGGAGATTGACCATGCGTTTGCCACTACGGTGCATCGTTCCCAGGGGATGACGGTGGATTCGGTGTTTGCCGTGCCCGGGACGTTCCTGTCCAAGGAGCTTTTCTACGTGATGGCGACCCGGCATCGCGAGAGACTCAATATTCACATGCTGGAATCGGACCGGACCACATTGCTGGCAAAGGCCAGTCAGAACATGACAAAGCTTCATGGATGGGACCTGACGGATGCGGAGCGAGCTGGTGCGCAAGCGACTTCCGGGATCCTGGTCAGGCTTCAGGCTTCGACAGACAAGCTGTTTGCATTGATGCAAAAAGAACGGGCGCGGTTCGAGGCAAACATCGCCGGGTCAGCGCGCAAGGCGACCCAGTTGCCTATAGTCGAAGCCGCCGTTCGTTCCGCTCGCAATGTGCGCCCGGCGCTGGAAGAAATTTTGAGCCGCGCGTCTGTGGTGCAACGTAACGTTGTCCACTTGGTTTCTGGGTCACGAAATCAAACACAGTCAAAGCATCAGACAAGGCAACAGGTTCATACAGAGCAACTTGCGCAGTCCAGGTAAGCGCGCGCAAATTCACTGCCTAAATCGATCCGCCTTCAAAGAAATTTCTAACCCACTTCTGATTTTCGGCACCGACAGCCGCTCCCTAGGAGAGCAGCCTCGACCGCTGCAATTGGCAATCGTCTTCCCATCTAGATCGTTCGCCTTCTGCGGTCCTCATCCTGCTCAGCAGGAGTTTTGCTGTCAGGCACTCGCGTCACTGTCCCGATGCCGGTTTGCTCACCATTCACGTGACGATGAGTCGCAGCATCCGCCGCCAAATCGCCGAACTGACGAATCGTAAGCCAGCGCACATCGTCGCCAACTTGCTCGCTCAAAATCGCCGTAATTACATCCATCGGACTGCCATCCGGTTGAATAGCGAACGGCCAAAGTTCCGTGACTTCGGCATGAGCCAGCCAAGATTGAAACCCCAGGAATGACCGTGGCAGATTCAGCTTGGGATAGCTCTTGGGCAGCTTTTGCTCCCACCCCCGCAACGTAGGTGCCAAGGCTAGTCGGTCCAGGTACTCCACCAGATCCAACGCCATGTACGTCGCCGCAGCGGGCGTTCCTGCATAGGGAATGGATTCCAACGAAAGCGGTGGGATCACCTTCTTTTCGTCAAGCATTTCCTCTCGTGTTACGCGCGCAGAGTGCAAAGTCTTCGGGTCTTTGTCCAGCAATGCCGCAACAGCACCAACGGAAAAAGGAACGGTAGCCAAATCTTCTTTCGGTATCTCACGCAAGGCCTTCCTAACTTGGCCCATGGCGGCCATCTTGTTCGGATCGAATGCTAACTTTGTTGCCATATTTCCTGCCCTTGTTTTCTGAACCATCGACAGATTCGGACTGGGATGCTTGCCCGACATTCAAGACCATTCTATCCATGCGATTGCTGTCAAATTGGACACGGTGATGCCCGTCGCAGAGCAGGAAAAATCGGGTGTTTTGCGGAAATACGGATCTGCCATGGAGCCGGAAAACAAAACAGCTGCTTTTGCGCACTCCAAAAATATGATCGCCCCCACGCTTCGACGCAGGGTTGAAGCGAGTCACTTAGGAGTACGACATGGGCAAAGCAGCAAACCGCAAACGCGATCGCAAACAGACAGCCTCGGCAGCCACAGAGTATGCAATTCACAAAGCCAAGACCGGAGCCATGGACGACATGCAGATCGTCATGCACCTGATGACGGCCATTGAGATGAACGACCTGAAGTCGTTTCAATCCGCGACCCAAAACCTCGAAGTCTCGGGCAGCGACCTCTTCCATTTGGAGATCAAGTTGATCGATGGCAATGCCCCTGCCAAAGACATGAGTCTGCTGCACTACGCCATCTACATGGGGACCGAGGACATCATCGCCTGGATCATCCGCCGTGGTGTGAAGGCCGGTGATGTCCAGTCCCTCACCGAGTTTCAGGGAATGATGTCTGTGCTGACTTTTGGTGGGGACGGCATAGAGGACGTTGCACTCATTCAACGCCTGTGCCTCAAGGCCCTTCGCCCCGAGACGGTGGAAGAAGCAAAGCAAAACCTAGCCGATGCCCATGCGGCAATGCAAAAGGCCAGCACCCCCAAACCCGGCTTGGTGCTGATGGCCCAGGCCGCCTCGGATTTTCTGGCGAGTCAGAGACTCCAGCCGCACGTCCATGCCGACGCCAGCATAGCCGCCGCCTAAACCTACTTATCAATTTTCTATTTTCACATTTCCGGAGCACGTCATGAGCAAGAACAAGTCAAGCAAACACAAATCAGTTTCTACACCGCCCGCGGGTGCCATCCCAAGCGGCTCCGCCTACGACCAGATGGACAACCTCATCGCCATGCTGGGGCACACCGCCGCCAATGGAACCCTGTATTCCAAGATCAGTTTTTCCACTTCGGACAAAGACGGGCTGGACGGTTTGGAGTTGGTGTTTCGCCAAGCGATGCAAAAAGCCATCCAGGAGCATGACGTCCCGCAGTTTCGCAAGGCCTATGTCGCTATGGACCGCATTCTGGGCATCGACTTGGAGAACTACGAAGGTCTGGTGTTGCACTTCCCGGCGGAAGGGAAAACCCTTAATCAGTCTCCCTCAGAACTGTGCCTCGCGTTCAAGGCCTGGCCCATCGTTGCGGAAATCTTCAAGCTGAGCCTGGCCCATACCGGCCTCGCCCTTCGCCAGGCCATTGACAGCCCCGCCCAGCTGTTTTACCGCCTTGGGACGTGGCTAATCGCCCCTGATTTGCACAGTGAAGTCGCCGGGATCACGCAGGTCGCCAACGAGGCAGTGTTCCTGTTTCTGTCCGAGCTGAAGCCAATTGCACAGGCCCAGGGCTTGGATCTGAAACCCCTCATCCAAGGGATCCCGTTTCTCAAGCAACTCCCGCCTCTGGAACAAATCTTCTGGACGCAATACGCGGCCCTGTCGGATTAAGCCATCCCTCCACCACCCCCCATGGGCCGTTCCACTATGACCACGTTTGCCATCCACCCGACAGGTGAACTGGGTCTGCACGGGCCTGCCTCACCGCCACTTCGCTGGCACTGACCCAAAGGGGTCGGGGCTGATTAACCAGCCCTCTTAGTTATCACCAGTCAACGCTTTTTGCGACTCTTTTTGAGCCGCTAGGTACTGCTTTTTCTTAATTTTTACGGAAGGACATTTTTATGACCACCACCAACATCCACCCAGGCGAGGCAAGCGGCAAAGAAGCCCTGGATTCCAACCTGTCCCAGGTGTTTGCAATGATTTGCAGCAAGGCCTGTCCGGACCGCATGGCGGCCTTGCGTTCACTGCTGAACCTGCACCGTGAACC
>JANYFF010000477.1 GCA_025362825.1 Polaromonas sp.
CATCGGCCCGGCTGGAGCGTTTCATGCAGCTGTCTGCTGACACCAACATGCAGGTGGTGCAACCCACGACGGCCAGCCAGATTTTCCACATCCTGCGGCGCCAGATGGTGCGTCATCTGCGCAAGCCGCTGGTCATCATGACGCCCAAGTCCTTGCTGCGTGCAAAGGATGCAGCATCACCGCTGTCGGAGTTCACCAAGGGTGGTTTCCAGACGGTGATTCCGGAGAACAAGGACGAAATCAACAAGAAGGCCGACAAGGTCAGGCGTGTCGTCGCCTGTTCGGGCAAGGTCTACTACGACCTGGCCAGGAAACGCGAGGAGAAAGGTATCGATGACGTCGTGCTGCTGCGCGTTGAACAGTTGTATCCCTTCCCGCACAAGGCTTTTGCTACCGAGCTGAAAAAGTATCCGAATGCCGCCGACATTGTGTGGTGCCAGGACGAGCCGCAAAACCAGGGTGCTTGGTTCTTTGTGCAGCACTACATCCATGAAAACATGACCGAGGGCCAAAAGCTCGGTTACTCGGGGCGTGCCGCATCGGCCTCGCCAGCTGTCGGGTATTCGCATCTGCACCAAGAGCAGCAAAAGGCATTGGTGGATGGCGCGTTTGGCAAGCTCAAGGGTTTTGTGCTGACCAAATAAGGTCGCAGCGAAACCTCCAACCCGTCATCAATCTCATACAAGAACGCACAAGAAAGAATCAAAATGGCTATCGTAGAAGTCAAAGTCCCCCAGCTGTCCGAGTCCGTGGCCGAAGCCACCATGCTGCAGTGGAAAAAGAAAGTCGGCGACGCAATTGCAATCGACGAAATCCTGATTGAGATTGAAACCGACAAGGTCGTGCTGGAAGTGCCGGCTCCCTCAGCGGGCGTGCTGGTCGAACTGGTCGTTGGCGACGGCGCCACGGTTGCAGCTGAGCAGGTCATTGCAAGGATAGATACCGAAGGCAAGGCCGGCGCCGCGGCACCCGCACCTGCCGCCGCTTCTGCAGCCCCTGCGTCAGCAACGGCATCTGCTCCGGCTTCCGGTGGCTCGATGGCTGGTGTCCCCATGCCTGCGGCTGCCAAGCTGATGGCGGACAACAACCTGGCTGCGGGCTCTGTCCCCGGCACTGGCAAGGATGGCCGTGTGACCAAGGGCGACGTGTTGGGTGTAGCGTCTGCGCCGGCCAAACCGGCTGCTGTCAGCACCATTCCGACGGGCGCCCCGAACACGTCGTTGCCCCAGGTGGCGTCGCCGGCCCGGGCTGCCGACCTCGGCGACCGCCCCGAGCAGCGCGTGCCCATGAGCCGTCTGCGTGCTCGTATTGCTGAGCGTCTGCTGCAGTCGCAATCAACCAACGCCATCCTGACCACCTTCAATGAAGTCAATATGGCGCCGGTCATGGACATGCGCAAACGCATGCAGGAACGCTTTGAAAAAGAGCACGGCGTCAAGCTGGGCTTTATGAGCTTTTTCGTCAAGGCGGCAGTCCATGCGCTGAAAAAATTCCCGCTGCTCAACGCATCGGTGGACGGCAACGACGTTGTTTACCACGGTTACTTTGACATCGGAATTGCCGTTGGCTCGCCACGCGGCCTGGTTGTGCCCATCCTGCGCAACGCTGACCAGATGAGCTTTGCCGAGATTGAGAAAAAGATTGCCGAATACGGCGCCAAGGCACGCGACGGCAAGCTGGGCATTGAAGAAATGACCGGCGGCACCTTCTCCATCAGCAATGGCGGCACCTTCGGCTCCATGTTGTCGACGCCCATCATCAACCCGCCACAATCAGCCATTCTGGGCGTGCACGCCACCAAGGACCGCGCCGTCGTCGAAAACGGCCAGGTCGTGGTCCGCCCGATGAACTACTTCGCCATGTCCTACGACCACCGCATCATCGACGGCCGCGAGGCTGTGCTGGGCCTGGTCGCGATGAAGGAAGCGCTGGAAGATCCTGCTCGCTTGTTGTTTGACATTTAAGGAGATCTAAATGTCCAAACAATTTGATGTGATCGTCATCGGTGGCGGTCCTGGCGGTTATATTGCTGCCATCCGCGCTGCCCAGCTGGGCTTTAACGTGGCCTGTATCGACGAATGGAAAAACGCCAAGGGCGGCCCGGCTTT